>NZ_JBDJLM010000016.1:0-79878 GCF_039673365.1 Pseudomonas sp. TWI923
TACTGGGGCTGCTTTGCCGCCCTATCGCGACACAAGGCCGCTCCTACCGGGGTATGCGATCGCCTGTAGGAGCGGCCTTGTGTCGCGAAAGGGGCGCGCAGCGCCCCCCAATTTCAAAACTCGCGAAGGATACGCTGCAGCGCCTCGAAGACCTGCCAGAGATGCCTGCGCTGATCAGCGCTGAGCGGGATATAGCGGCGAAACGCGGGCACCCGGTTGACCACTTCACTGGCCCCCATATGCTCCAGGGTGACCTGCCACTGGCCACCCGCGCAGCCAATGCTCAGGCGCTTGAAGTCCAGCGGCATCAGCGCTGCCTGCAAGGCACTGTCGCCGCCGATACGCGCCTGCAGCAGGTCGAACAAAGCCTTGTCACCACCCCGCTGCCGACAGGCCAGGCCCGTACGGCGCAATGCCCCGCGGTGATGCATGTCCAGCTGCACCGTGCCCTGCCCCGAGGCAGGCAGGCACAGGCGGAACTCGCACATCACCAGGTGCATCAGCAGGTGGCTTTCGGTGCGTTCACGCACCTCGACCACTGGGCCATCCTGCCGGTAGGTAAAGGTGAGCGGAGCTGCCCCGGATTGCAAATCCGTCAAACCGAGGTTGCGCTGCAGCCGCGCCAGGGTCGCCCCCGGCCGGTAGCCGGCCGGGGCGCGGGGGCCAGTCAGGCGTTCAAGCCAGCTTGCCGACATGCTGCACCTGCTCGCTGTGGAAGTGGCCAGGTTCGGCGCCGAACTCTTTCTCCAGCACATCCTCGACCCGCGCCGGCTGAAACGGGTTGACCTTCTGCACGCAGAGGGTCCAGAACAGCGCATAGGCCGCCGTAGCGCCCAGCATCACGGCAAACGGCACATACACATCGGCGGGGTTCATGCCTGGCGGGGTGATGAACCACATGCCCAGCAAGATGCCGATGCTGGAGACAATCTGCGGCAGCGGGAACAGCGGCGAGCGATAGGCGCGCGGCAGGTCCGGGCGGCGAATGCGCAGGATCACCACCGACAGCGTCACCAGCAGGTAGGCCGTGCTCCAGGCGCACACCGCCGCCAGCACCAGGTGCAGGATGTTGTCGGTGTTGCCGCCCAGGTACCAGGCGTGCAGGCACGGGATCAGCGCCACCACCAGGATGCACAGCAGCGGCGTCTTGAAGCGCGGGTGCAGGTAGGTGAACACCTTGGGCAGCGCCCCATCCACGGCCATGCCGTAGAGAATCCGCGGCACCCCGGCCATCAGTGTGTTGATGGTGGCCGCACCGGCGAACAGGAAGCCGATGCCCAGCCACACCGGGCCGATATCGCCCATCACCTGCTCGGCGAAGCGCGGGATGGCCATGGGGGTGTCCAGCAGGTGCACGCCGCTGGCGGCGTCGAGCAGCACGTTCTCCACCTGGCGCTTCATCGCTGCGCCGTAGATGAACATGCAACTGGCCACGCCGAACAGGCCCAGGGCCATGGCCTTGGGCATCACCCAGGCCGAACGGCGCAGCTCCGGGGCCAGCGGCGTGACGAACTCGCAGCCGACGAACATGAACATGGCCATGCCCACCAGCGAGAGGATGGTCATCAGGTCGGTGCCGACCATCGATACGCCGAACGGCCCTTCCAACTGCACCGCCGGCGCCGCCAGCAGGCCGAGTACGCCGAACACCATCAGCGTGGTCCACATGCCGAAGGTCAGCACCACCTCGGCGCGGCCGAAGGCGCTCACGCCAAAGGCGTTGAGCACGCCGAACGCCAGCACGAAGCCCACCCCCAGCAGCCAGGAGCCGCCGGCGGATTCGGCGAGGGTATTGAGGTGCTCGAAGTTCACCAGCGCCATCACCCCCGAAAGGATGGTCTCGGCGGTGCCGGCGAACACATGCACGATCAGGTAGGCCGACAAGGTGCCGGTGATGGCGAAGAAGCGGCCCAGGCCGCAGTTGATGTAGTCGTACACGGAGCCGGTGGTCGGCAGGATCGCCGCCGCTTCGGCGAAGGTGGTCGACTGCGCGAGCATCATCACGGCCGCAATCACCATGGCCACGGCGAAGGCGCTGCCGCCGATGCCGAAGCCCATGGTGGCGGTGAGGATCACGGGGCTGGCCATGATCAGGCCGACGGTGCTGGCCAGCGCGGTGGGGAAACCGACGCTGCCGCGGTTGAGGTGCTCGGTGAGCTTATTGTTGATTGTCATGGGGTGGGCCCTGGCTGGACGAGGGAAAGATGACGGCTTGCCGGGCGCGCCGCAAGTGCTGGCGATCCGGCGGTGCAAGGTTTGCGACCGCATCGCCGGCAAGCCGGCTCCCACAGAGGTCATGCAAAACACCTGTGGGAGCTGGCTTGCCAGCGATGCAGGCAACACCATGTTGCTGTTCTAGCGCGATCACTTTGACTTTCCCCACCACAGCGGTCTTGCCACTGCCTGCCGCCTTGCTTGTTGCTGGCTGCCAGTTCAGCCCTGCAACATCGCCTGGATCTGCTGGGTGGCCTGGCGGGTGCTTTCGGCGAGTTTCTTCACTTCGTCGGCCACTACCGAGAAACCACGCCCCACCTCCCCGGCCCTGGCGGCCTCGATGGCCGCGTTCAGGGCCAGCAGGTTGGTCTGTTCGGCAATACTGCGGATCACCCCCACGGCGGTGGCGATCCGGGCATAGGTGGCCTCGTTGTGCGCCTGCAACTGCTGGTGGCTGGCCTGGGCATTGCGTTCGTCGCTGATGTCGCGCACAGCGCCCAGCACGCGTACCAGCACCCCTTGCGGGTCACGCACCGCACGGCCGCGTTCGCGGCACCAGATGTAGCCGCGCTGTTTGTGGCGCATGCGGTACTCGAACACGTATTCGCCGCTGGCATGCACGCCCAGGATCTCGCGCTCGAAGATGGCCATGATCTGCGCCAGGTCGTCAGGGTGGGTAATGCCGACCTGGGCATCCCAGCCATCGGCCAGCTCCTTAGGGCCGTAGCCCATCACCGCGCGAAAGGCATCGGACAGGCGCATGCGACTGTGCGGATGGTGCACGTCACCCTGGGCGACCTCGATATCCCAGGTGCCCTCGGTCAAGGTGGTTTGCAGCAGGCTCCAGAAATGCGCCTGGCGCTGGTGCCCTTCGCTGGCCTGCAGCTGTTGATCCAGTTGTTCACGCAGCAGCGCGCATTCGCCCTGCAACTGCTGTTGTGCCGCTTGCTGCTGCGCGTGCATCCGTTGCTGGCTGGCCAGCGTTTCGCCCAACAACTGCAGCTCTTGTGCCTGCGCTTGCAGCTCCCGCGCCTGGCCTTGGCGCTGCTGCTCCAGCGTTTGCAGGGCCTGCAACAAGGGCGGGTGGCGGCGCACCTGCACCAGGCTTTCGGCAATCTCGCCACGGCCAAAGCGGGTCAGCGCCTCGGCCAGCGTGGCCACCCAACGTTCATTGCGAAACAGCATTCACGCCCCCTTGAACCATCGAACAAAAGCGCGAGTTCAACCCAAGTCGGCGGCCGCCGTCTTGCGCCGGCCTGCCGTTGGCTTGACCTTGGCTGCCAGGGTTCAGCGGCTGATGATCGCCTTGAGCACGGTCTTGAAGGTTTGAAGCTGTTCCTCGCTGAACTGGCCGAACACCTGATCCTGCTGGGCCTTGGCAATGCTCCACAGCCCTTCGGTCTCGATACGCCCGGCCTCGGTCAGGCACACCCGGCCGTTGTCGTCGGTGACCAGCCCCTTGCGGGTCAGGTTGGCGATGGCCTCGCTCACCTCGCGCTCGGGCATCGCCACTTCGCCCAGCAGTTCGGCCTGGGCCAGCCCGGCGTCGTGCTCCAGCACCATCAGCATGCGTGCCTCGCTGGTGCGCAGGCCGGTGGCCAGCTGGCGCGGCTGGTAGCTAGCCTGGTAGGCGCGCAGGGCTTGGGTCATCAGGTAGTACAGGTTGTGCTGCAAACGGCCCTGGAAGTGGCTGCTGGCCGGCGCGCCTTCCGTACGGCGGGTCATCCGCGTGTGCGGCAGAACCATGGAATAGGCGCCCTGGTGGTACAGCAGCGGCGAGCGGCCGAGGTCGTCGAAGGCCAGCACCTTGCCGACCAGGATCCAGTGGTCGCCGCCATCCAGCTGCTGGAACTTCTGGCAGCGAAAGCGCGCCGCGCAGTCGGGCAGCAAGGGCGCGCCGCCCTCACCTGCCTCGTAGTCGATACCGGCAAAGCGGTCGTCACTGGGACGGGCGAAGGTATTGGACAGGTCGATCTGGTCAGCGGCCAGCACGTTGACGGCGAAGTGCTCGGCGGCGTCGAACACGGCGTGGCTGCTGGAGCGTTTGTCGATGCTCCAGAGAATCAACGGCGGGTCGAGGGACACCGAGTTGAAGCTGTTGGCAGTGACGCCGACCTTGTTGCCGGAGGCGTCGGCGGCGGTGATCACGGTGACGCCGGTGGCGAAGTTGCCCAAGGCGCGGCGGAAGGCACGGGTATCGAAGGGGGTGGACATGCAAGGCTCCAGTTCTTGTTATTGAGGGGGCCGTGGCAGGCCCATGTATCGCGGTCGTTGTAGGAGCGGCCTTGTGCCGCGAAAGGGCTGCGCAGCAGCCCCAGCAATCTTTGAATGAATGCCAAGAAACTGGGGCCGCGCTGCGGCCCTTTCGCGGCACAAGGCCGCTCCTACAGGGGGCGTGGCGGCCTGGTGATCAGGTCATCGCCGGATCCGGATCCAGCCCCATCAGCTCACGGCCGAGTATCTGCGCGCAGACGTCGTAGTCGGTGTAGGCGTGGGCACCGGTCATGTGCGCATCGCGGAACAGCCGCTGCATCTCGCTGCTGTCGAACCAGGCGCCGCCACCGGCAGCTTCCATCAGCCGGTCCACGGCCTGGATGCACAGCTTTACCGCATAGCCCTGGTTGGTGCGCCAGTAGGCCAGCTCGGTACGGGTCGGGTATTGGTGGCGTGCGCTGAAATCGGCGATCTGCTCCCAGCTCTTCTCCAGCAGCGCGCGGGCCGCGGCGACCTGGTGGGTCGACTCGGCCAGGCGCATCAGCGCCGGGGTGGCCGCGCCGACCGCCGCGCCGGTGTAGGCCCGCACGCGGTTGCGGGTCTTGTCCTTGAACGCTTCGAGCATGCGCTCGGCGATGCCTAGGCTGACGGTGGAGAAGCCACTGGCGAAGTACGGGCGGTACGGGTTGAAGTAGATCGCGCTGTCCGGGTACAGGCCGAAGCCCGCCGAGGTGCCCTCCATCATGTCCTTGGCCTTCTGGATGCGGTGCTCGGGCACGAAGGCGCGCTCGACCACCAGGGTGCGGCTGCCACTGGCTCGCATGCCGGCGGCGAACCAGTCGTCGCGGATCTGGTAGTCGCTGCGCGGCAGCACGGCGAAGCAGTAGTCCTGGCCGCCCTGCGGGTTGGCGCGGCGAAAGCCCATGATCGCCCACTCGGCATGATCGCAGCCGCTGCTCCAGCCCATCTCGCCGCTGAACAGCACGCCGCCCTCGACCTCTTCGGTGCGGCCGAACGGGGCGATGCTGCTGCTGGCGGTGGCGTGCGGGTTGTCGCCCCAGACTTCGTCCTGCAGTTGCTTGGGGAACATCGCCAGTTGGTGGCTGTGGGTGCACAGCAGGCTCATGGCCCAGGCGGTGCTGGCGCATGCGCCGGCCAGGGCGGCGATGCATTCGGCGAACTGCGGCAGGCTGATTTCCAGGCCGCCGTAGGGCTTGGGTAGGAAGGCCTGGTGCAGGCCGATGCCTTTGAGCAGGGCAATGTTTTCGGCGGGCACGGTACGCTCGCGCTCGGCCTGGTCGGCGCGGGCGGCGATGGCCGGCAGCAGGGGCTTGAGGTCTTCGAGCAGGGAGTTTGGCTTTTTCATGGTCTGGCTCATTGTTATTGGACCCTGGCGAGCGCTGCCTGGTGATGGCTGCTCGCTGATGAATGCCGGGTCAGTATGGGAGCCTGGGGCACAGTGGAAAATGCAACTTCCGCACCTCGGATTGTATTTTTCATGGGGTGGCTTTGTGACTGGCAGGCAGGATCATGGGGGTGGCAGGGGCAGGCAAGAATCGAGGGGGATCGGCCTTTAATCTGGGGGGTATTGAAGATTGCCGGGGCCGCTGCGCGGCCCTTTCGCGACGTAAGGCCGCTCCTACACGGGGTTCGGCGTGTACCGCAAGCCATTCATTGCCCGGAGCACCACGCATGAGCGACATCCCCCTCCTCCCCAGCGTTACCGCGTTCCTCGCCCGCCACCACGGCCTTTACATCCACGGCCAGGCCATCGCCAGCCAGTCGAGCGCCAGGATCAAGGTGGTCAACCCGGCCAATGGCGAGGCCATCGCCGAAGTGGCCGACGCCTGCCAGGCCGATGTCGAGCTGGCTGTCGACTCCGCCCGCCAAGGCTTCAACGCCTGGTCGCGAACCAGCCCCGCCGCCCGCGCCGCGGTGCTGTTCAAGCTGGCTGACCTGCTCGAAGCCAACCGCGAAGAGCTGGCCCAGCTGGAAACCCTGCAATCGGGCAAGCTGATCAACATCGCCCGTGCCTTCGAGGTGGAACAGGCCGCGCACTTCTTGCGCTACTACGCCGGCTGGGCGACCAAGATCACCGGCCAGACCATCACCCCGTCGCTGCCTTCGTTTGCCGGCGAGCGCTACAGCGCCTTCACCCTGCGCGAGCCGATCGGCGTGGTGGTGGGGATCGTGCCGTGGAACTTCGCCACCATGATCGCCATCTGGAAGCTCGCCTCGGCCCTGACCACCGGCTGCAGCATCGTGCTCAAGCCCAGCGAGTTCACCCCGCTGACCTTGCTGCGTATCGCTGAACTGGCCACCGATGCCGGCCTGCCAGCGGGCGCGCTCAACGTGCTGACCGGCGGCGGCCTGGTGGGCAAGGCGCTGGTCGAGCACCCGGGCACCGACAAGGTGTCGTTCACCGGCTCCGTGCCCACCGGCATCGCCGTCGGCCAGGCAGCCATGGGCGCCAAGCTGACCCGCGCAACCCTGGAGCTGGGCGGCAAGAACTCGGTGGCGTTCCTGCCCGATGTCGGCATCGACAAGGCGGTGGACGGCATCATCGAGGCGGGCTTTCTGCATTCCGGGCAAATCTGCGCGGCCGGCGAGCGCTTCTTTGTCCATCGCTCGCGGATCCAGCCGATGCTCGAAGCGCTCTCGCACCGTTTGGGGCAGTTGAAAACCGGCTCGCCACTGGATGAGAGCACCCAGTTCGGCCCTGTCGCCAACAAGCCACACCAGCTCAAATTGGCCGAGCTGTTCGCCACCGCCCGCGCCGAAGGCAGCCAGATCATCCACGGCGGGCGTATCGGCGACGGCCCGGGCTGCTTTGTCGAGCCTACGGTGATCCTCGCCAACAGTGCCGCCGACACCCTGCTAAACCAGGAAACCTTCGGCCCGGTGGCGACCTTCCTGCCGTACGACGACGAAGAGCAACTGCTGCACCTGATGAACGCGACGCCCTACGGCCTTTCCGCCAGCCTGTGGAGCAACGACCTGGGCAAGGCCATGCGCCTGATCCCGGAGATCCAGGCCGGCACCCTATGGGTGAACATGCACACCCTGCTCGACCCGGCGGTGCCCTTCGGCGGCATCAAGGCCTCCGGCATCGGCCGTGAGTTCGGCTCGGCGTTCATCGACGACTTCACCGAACTCAAGTCCGTGATGATCCGCTATTGAACCCGCACGACAACCTGGGCCGATACTGCCTGCAGGCGTTCAGCCAGCAGGTGCCGGCGGCGCTGGCGGCGTTCTACCGCATCGATGCCGGGCAGCAGGCCTGCGATTTCCTGTTGCAGGACCTGCAGGCGCCCATGCATGCGCGCTACTTGCAGCACTACCGCGCCTACGACCCGCTGCAACCGGCGCGCTGCCTGGCCATCGGCACGCCGGTGGTATCGCTGCGCCAGGGCCTGGCCCACCTGCCCGAAGCCCAGGGCAACACCTACCGGGGTTTCCTGGCCCGGCACCAGGTGGTGGATGTGGTGGAGATCATCGCCCAGGTCGGCGGCCGGCCGCTGGCCGGAGTGTCGCTGTTGCGCTGCGCAAGCCAGGGCGAGTTTCGCCCTGACGAGCTGCAGCGCCTGCTGCCATTGCACGGGCTGATGCAACTGGCGGTGGCCAGCCAGCCCCTGGCGCCAAGGCCGGCAGCGGTCGAACTCACCCCCCGCGAACGGCAGATCGCCGAACTACTGCGCCAAGGCCACAGCAACAAGCTGATCGCCCGGGCGCTGGAGGTCGGCCTGCCCACCGTCAAAACCCACCTGATCAACCTGTTCCGCAAGCTCGGGGTGAGCAACCGTACCGAGCTGGTGGCGTTGCTGTTCCTGTGACTCAACCTTCCGGTTGATACCGGGCCGCAGCGCCGCGTTGCACCCTGTGGGCACCTAAACCCCAGGAGTCACGCACATGTCCAAACCCTCCGACTGGATCACCGTAGGCGCCCTTGCCGAGGGCTTCGCCCCGCAAGCCTTCATCCTGCCGCAACGCGCCGACCTGAGCGGGCGCAGCCTCACCCTGTACTTCGCCAATGGCTGGCTGATCGAGCACCGTTTCGACGCCGATCAACTGCACTGGCACGCCGCCGACGGCCACAGCCAGGGCTCGGCCAGCTACCGCGCCACCTCGGTGCGCGACGGCATCTACCTGGTGGATTTCATCAAGCACGAAGGCGGCCAGGCCTGGTCGGTATCGCTGGTGCTCGACACCCTCAGCCAATCCTTCACTGCCGTGCTTGGCCGCCTGCCGGGCCAGGCCCGCACCCAGCGTGGCCTGTACGACCTGGCCCTGGCCGGTGAGGCACTGACCGGTGTCGAAGCCACGTTCCTGCACGGCACCCTCGACCGCCCCTGGCAGGACGGCGCCTGCCCACACGCGCCGACCCGCGAGCTGGTAGGCCTGCGCAATCACTACCGCTACAGCCCGACCGAGGAGTACGAACACATCTACCTCAACCCCGACTACTACAGCTGGCAGTGCCTGAAGGGCGTCGAGCAGGGGCTGTGCGACACCGACCGCGCCCACTACTACAAGATCGCCGAACAGCTGTATCTGTTCGTCTGGTGCGAGAAGATCGTGCCGACCCTGGGTCTTGTGATGATCGACCTGCAGCAGCATCGCAGCGACGGCAAGATCTTCGGCTACGAGGGCGGCAGCTTCGATGCCCTGGCCAACTTCCCGGTGTCGTCGTATTGCCGGGTGCTCAACCGCACGGAGTACCCGCAGTGAGCCGCAGCGTGCTGATCACCGGGGCTGGCAGCGGCATCGGTGAAGCCTGCGCCCTTCGCCTGGCAGCCCAGGGCTGGCAGGTGGCGCTGGTGGGCCGTCGCCGCGAGGCGCTGGAGCGTGTCGCCCAGGCTACTGGCGGCCTGGTGCTGGCGGGGGATGCGGCCGACAGCGCCACCTGGCGCGGCTTCATCGAACAACTGGACGCGCGTTTCGGCGGGCTGGACGCCGTGATCGCCTGCGCCGGTGGCCATGGCCTGGGTCGGGCCACCGAAACCAGTGACGAAGCCTGGCAGACGGCACTGCGCAGCAACCTCGACAGCGCCTTCCACACCGCCCGCGCTTGCTTGGCGCTGCTGATGCGCCGGCGCGGCAGCCTGGTGCTGCTGGGGTCCATCGCGTCGTTGGCCGCCGGGCCCGAGGTGTGCGGCTACACCACGGCCAAGCACGCACTGGTCGGCCTGAACCGTTCGCTGGCCCGCGACTACGGCCCGGCCGGCGTACGGGTGAACTGTGTATGCCCAGGCTGGGTGCGCACGCCCATGGCCGATGAGGAAATGCAGGTGCTGATGGCCCATCACCAGGAAGACCTCGACGCGGCCTATCGCAGGGTCACGGCCGACGTGCCGCTGCGTCGCCCGGCCAGCAGCGACGAGATCGCCGCCGTGTGCGAGTTCCTGGTCAGCCCGGCGGCGAGCATCGTCACCGGCGCGGTACTCACCGCCGACGGCGGCGCGACCGTGGTCGATGTGCCCACCCTGCCCTACACCCGCCTGGCGCCACAGCCATGAGCGCCCGCTTCGATTTTCAAGGGCGCACGGTACTGGTGACCGGTGCTGCGGGTGGCATCGGCCAGGCCATCGTCGAGGGGTTTGCCCATGCTGGAGCGCGGGTGATTGCAGTGGACCTCGACCCGGCGGCACTGCGCCAGGTGGTCAAGGTGCAGCTCGCCCTGGGCCATGAGGTCGAGGGGCTGGCCGTGGACCTCGCTGACGAGCAGGCAATCGCAACCCTGCTGGCCGGGCTGGAACGCCTGGACGTGCTGGTACACAACGCGGCGTATTTTCCGCTCACACCCTTCGCCGACATCACCCCGGCTCTGCTGCAACGCACGCTGGCGGTCAACCTGGGCGCGCTGTTCTGGCTGACCCAGGCGGCGCTGCCGTTGTTCCGTCGCCAGGGCGGCGGCTGCGTGCTGGCCACCTCATCGGTGACCGGCCCGCGAGTGGCCTACCCAGGCCTGAGCCATTACGCCGCGTCCAAGGCCGGGGTCAATGGTTTCATCCGCAATGCCGCGCTGGAGCTCGCCCCCCTGAACGTGCGGGTCAACGGCGTCGAGCCGGGCATGGTGCGTACCCCGGCCATGGGCAACCTCGGCGACCCGGCCCTCAATGCGCGGATCGCGGCCGGGGTACCCCTCGGCCGCCTGGGCGAACCCAGCGATATCGCGGCGGCGATGCTGTTCCTCGCTTCAGATGCGGCTGGCTACATCACCGGCCAGACCCTGATCGTCGATGGCGGCGCCACCCTGCCCGAAACCCTGGCCAGCCCCTGAACCGCCCTGGCGGCGACGTGCAAGTGCGCTGGCAGCCACGGGCAAGACCCGCCCCGGCGATCCACGCGCTAATGGTCCGTCGCTTCAGACACCTCTGCCTCCACAACAACGCGGCACTCAAGACCGCACACAACAAACGAGGAACGATCCATGCGTCTCACTCCACGTCGCACCGCGCTGGCCACCGCCCTGGCGCTGCTGGTCAACAGCCAGGCCAGCTCGGCCTACGAGCTGTATGCCGACGACGACACCCACCTGAACGCCGACATGCTGGCGGTGTGGGGCATGTTCAACAGCCGCCACAACTACGACGGCACCCCCGGCGGCTCGACCTGGCGCGAAGGGTTCATCAAGTACGGCCTGAGCGGCGACCAGGGCCTGGCCGGCAATGGCAGCCTGTATGGCGCGCTGAACTGGGTCAGCTCCGGTGCCTGGGGCGATGGCGATGCCGGCGGCAACCAGGATGGCAGCGAACGCACCACCAAGATCGAGGATGCCTACCTGGGTTGGCGCTCGGGCGACCTGTTCCCGCTGTTGGGCAAGGATGGCGTGGATGTCTCCGGTGGCCGCCAGGTAATCAGGCTGGGCAACGGTTTCCTGATCAATGATGACGGCCCCAACCTCGGCAAGGGCCCGGCCGATGGCCAGCTCAACCGCGGTGGCGGCTTCTATCTGGGTGCCCGTCACGCGTTCGATCGCACGGCCATGTTGCGCCTGGGCGGTAACGAGGGGCTGCACGGCAGTGTGTTGTGGTTGAAGTCCGATAACCGAGCGCAGGCCGAGACCGAGTTGGCTGCCGGGACCCTGGACTACACCAATGAGCTCGGCACCCTGGGTTTGACCTACATCCACGGGATCGACGTTGCCGACCAGTGGGCCAGCGAGTTCCAGAAGGCCCGCGAAGGCATGGACGTTTACAGCTTGCGTGGCGAAGGCAGTGCCGGGCTTGAGAACACCCGGCTTGCCTTTGAGTACGCCTGGCAGGACAAGCGCGGCGGCCACGAAACGGCCTGGTACGCCGAGGCGGGCTACACCTTCGCCGAGGCGCCCTGGGCGCCGCAACTGACCTACCGCTACACGCGTTATTCAGCAGGCTGGGATTTGCTGTTTACCGGGCTTTCCAGTGGTTATGGCACCTGGATACAGGGTGAAGTGGCGGGCAACTATGCCGGGCCGTTCAATACCAATAGCGGGATTCACCATATCGGGCTCAAGGCCACGCCGCGGGACAACGTCACGGTCGGGGCGTTGTTCTTTGACTTCAATACGGTGCGAACGCGGGACACGCTCGATCTCGATGCCCAGGAGCTGGATGTGTATGTGGAGTGGGCGGTGAATGAGCACCTGATCGTTACGCCGCTGGTGGGGTTGTTCAAGCCGCGCAAGGATGAGAGCAATGGGGGAAATCAGGTGGGGAGTGGGACCAATGTTTATAGCCAGTTGACGGTGGCTGTGCCGTTTTGAGGGTGTAGGTGGGTGCTTCGGCTTCGGCTTCGGCTTCGGCTTCGGCTTCGGCTTCGGCTTCGGCTTCGGCTTCGGCTTTCAGAGTGCTTGTTTTGATAGATGTATGCACATTCAGCGGCGATGGCGACTTTTAGTCACCTTTCCGCCCTTACGGCGGCCTACTTTGGTCTTGGCCAAAGTAGGCAAAGCCGCCTGCTCCCATCATACGGCCCCTGCGCTTCGCTCCGGGGTCCCCTCGCTCCGGTGCCTTCCGGGCCCGCGCGGCCTACGACTTGCTGCGCAAGTCTACATCTCGCGCCTTCGGCTACGCCGAAGGGTGCTGCGCACCAGGGCCCTACAGTCACCTCCACTCGGCCTCCTGAAGTCGCAATTTGTGTTGCCTGGACTATTGCGCGCTTAGAAGCAAAAGCAAAAACAGATCAAAAACAGATCAAGAGCAGATCAAGAGCAGATCAAGAGCAGATCAAGAGCAGTAATGCGGCTATCTAGGTTTGGCTGTTGTTTCTGTGTTGTTTGTTCGGGCCCTATCGCCGGCAAGCCGGCTCCCACAGGTACAGCGCAAGGCTGAAAGTTCGCACTAACCTGTGGGAGCTGGCTTGCCAGCGATTGCAATCCTGAGATTCCAACTAACCCTACTAGCGACAGCTAACGCCAGCCCAGGCGCCGCCCCTAACTTCGCGACTTCAGGAGGCTGAGCGTAGGCGTCTGGAGGGCCCTGGTGCGCAGCACCCTTCGGCGCAGCCGAAGGCGCGAGATGTAGACTTGCGCAGCAAGTCGGAGGCCGCGCGGGCCCGGAGGACGCCGGAGCGAAGGGACCCCGAAGCGCAGCGTAGGGGCCGTATGATGGGAGCGAGCGGCTTTGGTTACTTTGGCCAAGACCAAAGTAACCCGCCGTAAGGGCGGAAAGGTGACTATGCGTCGACATCGCAAATGAATGCGCATAAAACTTCCAAAACAAACCAACAAACCAATAAACCAACAACTAACCCAGCCCCATAAAAAAACCCGCACCACTCTCATGGCACGGGCTCTTTCAAACCACAAATCAACCCAGAACGATCAACGCTCCAGCAAAATCCGCAGCATACGACGCAGCGGCTCAGCCGCGCCCCACAGCAGCTGGTCACCCACAGTGAAGGCCCCCAGATACTGCGACCCCATGTTCAGCTTGCGCAGACGCCCAACCGGAATATTCAGCGTGCCAGTCACCTTGGTAGGGCTCAGCTCCTGCATGCTGATCTCACGCTGATTCGGCACCAGCTTCACCCAAGGGTTGTGCTGGCTGATCATGCCTTCGATATCGGCCAGCGGCACATCCTTGTTCAGCTTGATGGTCAGCGCCTGGCTGTGGCAACGCATGGCGCCAATGCGCACGCAGATACCGTCGACCGGGATCGGGCTCTTGAAGCGACCGAGGATCTTGTTGGTCTCGGCCTGGGCCTTCCACTCTTCGCGGCTCTGGCCGTTCGGCAGTTCCTTGTCGATCCACGGGATCAGGCTGCCGGCCAGCGGCACGCCAAAGTTCTCGGTCGGGTAGCCTTCGCCACGCATGGCTTCGGCAACCTTGCGGTCGATGTCGAGGATGGCGCTGGCCGGGTTGGCCAGGTCATCGGCAACGGCCGCATGGGTGGCGCCCATCTGCTTGATCAGTTCACGCATGTTCTGCGCGCCGGCACCCGAGGCCGCCTGGTAGGTCATCGCGCTCATCCACTCGACCAGGCCGGCTTCGAACAGGCCGCCCAGCCCCATCAGCATCAGGCTGACGGTGCAGTTGCCGCCGATGTAGTTCTTGGTGCCGGCATCCAGCTGCTGGTCGATAACCTTGCGGTTGACCGGATCGAGGATGATCACGGCGTCGTCCTGCATGCGCAGCGACGAGGCGGCGTCGATCCAGTAGCCCTGCCAGCCCGCTTCACGCAGCTTGGGGAAGACTTCGTTGGTGTAGTCGCCGCCCTGGCAGGTCAGGATGACATCGAGGGTCTTGAGCTCTTCAATGTTGTAGGCGTCCTTCAGCGGGGCAATATCCTTGCCCACGTTCGGACCCTGGCCACCCACATTGGAGGTGGTGAAGAACACTGGCTCGATCAGGTCGAAGTCCTGCTCTTCGAGCATCCGCTGCATGAGCACGGAACCGACCATTCCACGCCAACCGATCAGACCTACACGTTTCATCGCAACTACACCTTTGCTAAAAGTGGGCCGCCACCAGGTTTTGGTGGCGGGCCAGAGAGATTACAGATTCCGCAGCGCTGCGACTACTGCGTCGCCCATTTCCTGCGTACCGACTTTGGTGCAACCGGCAGACCAGATGTCACCGGTGCGCAGGCCCTGGTCCAGGACCAGGCTGACCGCCTGCTCGATGGCCTCGGCCGCCGCCTGCTGATTGAAGCTGTAGCGCAGCATCATCGACACCGAGAGGATGGTTGCCAGCGGGTTGGCGATGCCCTGCCCGGCGATGTCCGGGGCCGAACCGTGGCACGGCTCGTACATGCCCTTGTTATTGGCATCCAGCGATGCCGAAGGCAGCATGCCGATAGAACCGGTGAGCATGGAAGCTTCATCCGACAGGATGTCGCCGAACATGTTGTCGGTGACCATCACGTCGAACTGCTTGGGCGCGCGCACCAGCTGCATGGCGGCGTTGTCGACGTACATGTGGCTCAGTTCGACGTCCGGGTACCCCTTGGCCACGTCCTCGACCACTTCACGCCACAGTTGGCTGGAAGCCAGGACGTTGGCCTTGTCCACCGAGCACAGCTTCTTGCCACGCACGCGGGCCATGTCGAAACCGACGCGGGCGATGCGGCGCACTTCGCTTTCGCTGTATGGCAGGGTGTCGTAGGCCTGGCGCTCGCCACCCTCCAGTTCGCGCTGGCCGCGCGGAGCACCGAAGTAGATGCCGCCGGTCAGTTCGCGGACGATGAGGATGTCCAGGCCGGAGACGATTTCCGGCTTCAGCGACGAGGCATCGGCCAGTTGCGGGTAGAGGATGGCCGGGCGCAGGTTGGCGAACAGGCCCAGTTGCGAACGGATCTTCAGCAAGCCGCGCTCAGGACGGATGTCACGCTCGATCTTGTCCCACTTCGGGCCACCCACGGCGCCCAGCAGCACGGCGTCGGCCTGGCGTGCACGCTCCAGGGTCTCGTCGGCCAGCGGCACACCGTGCTTGTCGATGGCAGCGCCGCCGATCACGTCGTGGGCGAGGCTGAAGCCGAGCTGGAACTTGTCGTTGGCCAGCTCCAGCACCTTGACCGCCTCGGCCATGATTTCCGGGCCGATGCCATCACCTGGGAGAATCAGAATCTGCTTGCTCATGCTTTCCTCTATCCATCAAAGCGACGCGGCCGCCTCGGCCCCGTCGTGAATAATCAGCGTTCGGCCCAGAGTACCAGCACATCGGTGCTGAACGAGCCATCGGCCTCAATCTGGTAATACTGCCGCACTTCCTCGCCCATGGCTTGCTGCAACTGGCGGATAGCCACGCGCAGTGGGTCGGGGGTACGCATGCGCTCGACCCAGGAGTGCCATTCCAGGCGCAGGCGCTGACGAGTGTGGCTGCGCACATGCAGGCCGGCCTCGCTGACCTGGCGCTGCCATTCGGCGGCGCTGTAGTCGCGTACGTGGCTGGTGTCGCGCAGCACTTCGACCGTCTGCAGGTAGGTATCGAGCAGCGGGCTGCCTGGCGACATGACATCGATGAAGGCCGCCACCCCGCCCGGTTTCAGCACCCGGCGCACTTCACGCAGGGCCAGGCCCAGGTCGCTCCAGTGGTGCGCCGAATAACGGCTGAACACATGGTCGAAGCTGGCATCGGCGAACGGCAGGCGTTCGGCGGCGCCACGCGCGGTGGTGATGTTGCCCAGGCGGCGCTCGGCTGCCGCAACGGCCACCACGTCGAGCATCGACTGCGAGAGGTCGTAGGCCACCACTTCACCGACCAGCGGTGCGACGTGGAAACTGACATGACCGGCACCACAGCCCAGGTCCAGCACACGGGCATGGCCCTGCCCCGCCAGCTCGGCCTGCAGCAGGGCAAATTCGCTGCCCTGGGCGTGCACGGCGCTGCTGAGGTAGGCGCTGGCCTGTTCGCCGAACTGGCGCTGAACCACGTCGGTGTGGGTGGTGCTGGTCATGGGTCAATCCTTTTGGTTTTTTACTGCCTGTTCCGGCCTCTTCGCGGCTGAAGCCGCTCCCACAGAGAAATCACAGGTCGCGAGGACTGCGTTGCTCCTGTGGGAGCGGGTTTACCCGCGAAGAGGCCGGTACTGTCACCTACAAACTTCAGGCATCGCGGAACAGCCAAGGCTGGCTGGCGCGGTGCTTGCCTTCGAATGCCTTGATCGCGTCGCTGTCCTGCAGGGTCAGGCCGATGTCGTCGAGGCCATTGAGCAGGCAGTGCTTGCGGAACGCGTCGATCTCGAACTTCAGCACCTTGCCATCCGGACGGGTCACGGCCTGGGCATCGAGGTCGATGGTCAGCTGGTAGCCTGGGTTGGCTTCGACCTGCTTGAACAGCTCGTCGACTTCAGCGGCATCGAGAATGATCGGCAGCAGGCCGTTCTTGAAGCTGTTGTTGAAGAAGATGTCGGCAAAGCTCGGCGCGATCACGCTGCGGAAGCCGTACTCATCCAGCGCCCATGGCGCGTGCTCGCGGCTGGAGCCGCAACCGAAGTTCTCACGCGCCAGCAGCACGCTGGCACCTTGGTAGCGCTTGTGGTTGAGCACGAACTCTTCGTTGACCGGGCGCTTGCTGTTGTCCTGGTAGGGCTGGCCCACGTCCAGGTAGCGCCACTCGTCGAACAGGTTGGGGCCAAAGCCGGTGCGCTTGATCGACTTCAGGAACTGCTTGGGGATGATCTGGTCGGTATCGACGTTGGCACGGTCCAACGGCGCAACGAGGCCAGTGTGCTGGGTAAAGGCTTTCATGCTGCGCTCCCTTGGATCAACTCGCGGACATCGATGAAGTGGCCGGTCACCGCGGCGGCGGCGGCCATGGCCGGGCTGACCAGGTGGGTACGACCACCGGCGCCCTGGCGGCCTTCGAAGTTGCGGTTGGAGGTGGACGCGCAGTGCTCGCCGCTCTCCAGGCGATCCGGGTTCATCGCCAGGCACATCGAGCAGCCAGGCTCACGCCATTCAAAGCCGGCTTCGAGGAAGATCTTGTCCAGGCCTTCACGCTCGGCCTGGGCCTTGACCAGGCCCGAGCCCGGCACAACGATCGCCTGCTTGACGCTGGAGGCAACCTTGCGCCCCTTGGCGATTTCGGCCGCGGCGCGCAGGTCTTCGATGCGCGAGTTGGTGCACGAGCCGATGAACACGCGATCCAGCTGGATATCGGTGATCGCCTGGTTAGCGCTGAGCCCCATGTACTTCAAGGCACGCTCGATCGAGCCACGCTTGATCAGGTCGGCCTCGGCGGCCGGGTCCGGCACGCGCTGATCGACGGCCAGGACCATCTCGGGCGAGGTGCCCCAGCTGACTTGCGGTTTGATCTGGCTGGCATCCAGCTCGACCACGGTGTCGAACACGGCGTCTTCATCCGATACCAGGTCTTTCCACGACTCGACCGCTTGCTTCCACTGCTCGCCTTTCGGTGCGTACGGGCGGCCTTCGACATAGGCGACGGTGGTCGCATCGGTGGCCACCAGGCCCACACGGGCGCCGGCTTCGATGGACATGTTGCAGATGGTCATGCGGCCTTCCATCGACAGCTCGCGGATGGCGCTGCCGGCGAACTCCATGGCATGGCCGTTGCCGCCGGCGGTACCGATCTTGCCGATCACGGCAAGGACGATGTCCTTGGCGGTGACGCCGACAGGCAATTGGCCCTCGACGCGCACCAGCATGTTCTTCATTTTCTTGGCGACCAGGCACTGGGTGGCGAGCACGTGCTCGACCTCGGAGGTACCGATGCCGTGGGCCAGGGCACCAAAGGCGCCGTGGGTGGAGGTGTGCGAGTCGCCGCAGACCACGGTCATGCCCGGCAAGGTCGCGCCCTGCTCGGGGCTGATGACGTGGACGATGCCCTGGCGTTCGTCGTTCATCTTGAATTCGACGATGCCGTATTCGTCACAGTTCTCATCGAGGGTCTGCACCTGCAGGCGCGACACCTGGTCGACGATGGCCTCGATACCGCCCTTGCGCTCTGGCGTGGTCGGCACGTTGTGGTCGGGCGTGGCGATGTTGGCATCGATGCGCCACGGCTTGCGATTGGCCAGGCGCAGGCCTTCGAAGGCCTGGGGCGACGTCACTTCGTGGATGATGTGGCGGTCGATGTAGATCAAGGACGAGCCGTCATCGCGGCGCTTGACCTCATGGGCTTCCCAGAGTTTGTCGTAGAGCGTTTTGCCAGCCATCAGACTGTTCCTCATCAGCGTCTTTCTATGCCAAAGACCCCTTGGCTTGTACGGACGATGCTATGGCGATAGATTGAATAACTCAAATTCATAATTTTCATGCTTTGCATAACCATCAGGAATCTGAATCGTGGACCTGGCCAACCTCAGCGCTTTTATCGCGATTGCCGAAACCGGCAGCTTCTCTGGCGCGGCTGAACGCCTGTTCCTGACCCAGCCGGCCATCAGCAAACGCATCGCCGGGCTCGAGCAGCAACTGGACGTACGCCTGTTCGACCGGCTGGGGCGGGAAGTGAGCCTGACCGAAGCCGGCCGCGCCCTGCTGCCCCGTGCCTATCAGATCCTCAACGTGCTCGATGATACTCGCCGCGCGCTGACCAACCTGACCGGGGAGGTGAGCGGTCGCCTGACCCTGGCCACCAGCCACCATATTGGCCTGCACCGCTTGCCACCGGTGCTGCGGGCGTTCACTCGGCTACACCCGGCAGTGGCGCTGGATATCCAGTTCATGGATTCGGAAGCCGCCTACGATGAAATTCTCCATGGCCGCGCCGAAATTGCCGTGATAACCCTGGCTCCCGAGCCGCATCACCTGGTCAGGGCGACCCCGGTCTGGGAGGACGCCCTGGACTTCGTCGCCGCGCCCGAACACCCGCTGGCCAGCAGCGGCCAGGTCAGCCTGGCCGACGTGGCCCGACACCCGGCGGTTTTCCCCGGCGGTAACACCTTCACCCATCACATCGTCCAGCGCCTGTTCGAAAGCCAGGGCCTGACGCCGAATATCGCCATGAGCACCAACTACCTGGAAACCATCAAGATGATGGTTTCCATCGGCCTGGCGTGGAGTGTGCTGCCGCGTACTATGCTGGATGAGCAGGTGGCGTCCATCGCCCTGCCCGGCATACAGCTGTCGCGCCAGCTAGGCTACATTTTGCACACAGAACGCACGCTATCGAACGCGGCCAGGGCCTTCATGGCCCTGCTCGACAGCCACGCGGGGCCCGCCTGACCGGTCGTCAGTACGGCAGTACACTTCCCAAGGACGCGACATCCGCCAAAGGTCTGGTACCGATGCCCAAATCAGCAAACCGCTTTCCGCGCCTGCCGCGCATCCCTGCGGTCGATCCCCAGGAATCGGAGCAGGCCTGGCAGAATGCCCCGCAACTGCTGGCCGCACTCAACGGCGCGAAGCTGGGCGCCTGGCTTTGGGATATCGAGAGCGGCCGGGTCAGCTGGTCACGGGGCACCCAGGCACTGTTCGGTTTCGACCCCCAGCGCCCACTGCCCAACGATGTCGACTACCTCGACCTGCTGCCCGATGAAGACCGTGCCCGCACGCGCCAGGCGTTCCAGGCCGTGGTCAATGGCGAACCCATCGAGCAGGCCATGCGCCACCGCATCCGCTGGCCGGACGGCAGCGTGCACTGGCTGGAGATCAACGGCAGCCTGACCCACGACGTCCACGGTCGGCGGCAGATGATCGGGGTGATCCGCGAAATCACCCGCCAGCGCGAGCGGGAAACCGCACTGATCAACTCGGAAAAGCGCTTCGCCACCCTCTTCCACCTCAGCCCCAACGCCATCCTGCTCACCCGCCGCCATGACGGCCTGATCATCGAGGTCAACCAGCACTTCGAAGACATGTTCGGCTGGCCCGGCGCCCACGTGGTCGGCAAGACCAGTGTCGAGCTGGGCCTGTGGGTCAACCCCGAGCAGCGCCACCAGGTGCTGGAGGCCACCCGCGCCGGCAGCGGCCCGCTGACCATGGAGGTGCAGTTCCGCGCCACCAGCGGCAAGGTCCATGACGGCATCCTCTGCACCCAGGGCATAGAACTGGAAGGCATCACCTACCTGATCAGTACCTTTGTCGACACCACCGAGCGCAAACGCGCCGAGCAGGCGCTCAAGGACAGCCAGGAGCGCCTCGACCTGGCGCTGGACTCGGCCCAGCTGGGCACCTGGGACTGGCACATTCCCAGCGGCATGCTCTATGGCTCGGCCCGCGCCGCCCAACTGCACGGGCTCGACCCGGTGCCATTCCACGAGTCCTTCGATGCGTTCTTCGAAGGGGTGCCCGAACACGAACGCAACTCCATGCGCCAGGCTTACCGCAGCCTGCGCGAGGGGCCGGCCGGCAACTACCAGATCACCTACCAGGTGCAGCTGGATAACGGCGCCACGCGCTTTATCGAAAGCCGCGCGCGGCTGTACCGTGACGAGCAGGGCAAACCGCTGCGCATGGCCGGCACCCTGCTGGACATCACCGACCAGGTAGAGCGCGAACAACGCCTCACGGCCTCGGAAGAAAAATTCGCCAGCCTGTTCCAGGTCAGCCCGGACCCGATCTGCGTGACCCGCCAGGACACTGGCCAGTTCATCGAGATCAACCCGGCCTTCAGCCAGACCTTCGGCTGGAGCGCCGAGCAGGTGCTGGGCCGTACCGCCGAACAGTTGGGGCTATGGGCCGAGTCGGCCGAGCGCGCCCAGCGCATCGAACGGGTGATCCGCGACCAGGCCCTGAGCAATGTGGCGATCGGGGTCAACCACCGCAACGGCGGGCCCTTGACCTGCGTCATTTCCAGCCGCCTGATCAGCGTCGACGGCCAGGCCTGCAGCGTCACCACCCTGCGCGACATCACTCAGCAGCAGCGCGCCGAGGCGGCGCTCAAGGCCAGCGAGGAGAAATTCGCCAAGGCGTTCCATTCCAGCCCCGACGCCATCACCATCACCGAGCGGCGCAGCGGCCGCTACCTGGAAGTAAACGATGGGTTCTGCCGGCTGACCGGCTACAGCGCCAGCGAGGTGGTGGGCCGCACGGTCTATGAACTGGGCATCTGGGCCGACGACAAGCAACGCAGCGCCCTGCTCAACGAGCTCAAGGCACGCGGCCGGGTCCATCACCGCGAGATGCTCGGGCGCAACAAGCGCGGCGACATTCTCACCGTGGAAGTGTCGGTGGAGCCTATCAGCCTCAACGAAGTCGACTGCCTGTTGCTCACTGCACGGGATGTCAGCCTGCTGAAGAACGCCCAGGCGCAGATTCGCCACCTGGCCTACCACGACCCGCTGACCAACCTGCCCAACCGCGCCCTGCTGATGGACCGCCTGAGCCAGCAGATTGCCCTGCTCAAGCGCCACAACCTGCGCGGCGCATTGCTGTTCCTCGACCTCGACCATTTCAAGCACATCAACGATTCGCTCGGCCACCCGGTGGGCGACGCCGTGCTGAAGATCATCACGGCCCGCCTGGAGGCCAGCGTGCGCCTCGAGGACACCGTGGCACGCCTGGGCGGCGATGAGTTCGTGGTATTGATCAGCGGCCTGGAAGGCAGCCGCGAACTGGTGGAAAGCAAGGTCCGCGAGCTGGCCGACACCCTGCGCGAACTGCTGGCCGAACCCATGTCGCTGGATGGCCAGCGCCTGCAGGTGACACCCAGCATCGGCGTGGCGCTGATCCCGGACCACGGCGCCACCCCCGCCGACCTGCTCAAGCGCGCCGACATCGCCCTGTACCGGGCCAAGGATTCCGGGCGCAATACCACCCAGCTGTTTCACACCACCATGCAGAAGGCCGCCAGCGAGCGCCTGCGCATGGAGAACGACCTGCGCCTGGCGCTGGCCCGCGGCGAGCTGGCCCTGCATTTCCAGCCCCAGGTCGATGCCCGTGACAACCACATCGTCGGCGCTGAAGTGCTGTTGCGCTGGCACCACCCGCAACTGGGCCAGCAGCCGCCGGCACAGTTCATCCAGGTGCTCGAGGAGAGCGGGCTGATCCTGGAAGTGGGCAGCTGGATCCTCGACGAAGCCTGCGACGCCTGCGCGCGCATGCTCGAGGACGGGCTGATCGACGCCGACGATTTCAGCCTGTGCGTCAACATCAGCCCCCGTCAGTTCCGCCAGAACGACTTTGTCGCACGGGTGCTGCGCAGCCTCGACGACTACCGCCTGCCGCGGCACATGCTCAAGCTGGAGATCACCGAAGGCATCGTCATCCAGAACCTGGAAGACACCATCAGCAAGATGCGCGAGCTCAAACGCTTTGGCGTCAGCTTCGCCATGGACGACTTCGGCACGGGCTACTCGTCACTCACCTACCTCAAGCGCCTGCCGGTGGACGCACTGAAGATCGACCAGACCTTCGTGCGCGACGCGCCGGTTGACCCGAATGACGCCGAGATCGTTCGCGCCATCGTCGCCATGGCGCGCAGCCTGGGCCTGGCGGTTATCGCCGAAGGTGTCGAATTGACCGAGCAACTGGAGTTTCTGGAACGGCTCGGCTGCCATCTGTACCAGGGCTACCTGCACAGCCGGCCGCTGCCGCTGCCGGAATTCCGGCAGATGCTGCTGGAGGCGCCGGCGGATTATTGAGGGGTGTGCCTAGGGTTTATCGAGCGCTGTGGGAGCGGGTTTACCCGCGAATGCGTCCGCTGCCTCAACACCGCATTCGCGGGTAAACCCGCTCCCACAGGGTCTGTTGATTGCGCTATGCAGGGCACAAAAAAAGGGCACCCGAAGGTGCCCTTTCGTTCATCCCGTCCGAACTCAGTTCAGCGCAGGCTTGTCGCCATTGATCGGGATGCGCTTGGCCTTGGCTTCTTCCGGCACCACGCGCAGCAGTTCGATGCTGAGCAGGCCGTTGGCAAGGCCTGCGCCCTTGACCTCGATGTGGTCGGCCAGGCGGAACGACAGCTTGAAGGCGCGCTGGGCGATGCCCTGATGCAGGAAGGTGACGCCTTCATTGCCGTTATCGCGTTTGCCACCGGACACGGTCAGGACGCCTTTTTCGACCTGCAGGTCGAGGTCCTGTTCCTGGAAACCGGCAGCGGCAACCACGATGCGATAGTGGTCTTCACCATGCTTTTCCACGTTGTAGGGCGGGTAGCTGCTACCGGCCTCGTTGCGTGCTGCAGCTTCAAACAGGTCGTTGAAACGGTCGAAGCCGACGGAGTTGCGGAAAAGGGGTGCGAGAGAGAAAGCGGTAGTCATGGTCATAAACTCCTGAGATTCAGCAAGTAAGTCACTACGCGACCCGACTTCGGCATCGCGTACTCAAAGAGATATGGCCGGGCAAAACGCTTTCAAGGGCTCGACTAAAAATTTGCTTGCCATTCATCGCCGGCAAGGATGGCGCGAACCCTGTGGGAGCCGGCTTGCCGGCGATAGGGCCAGATCAGGCAACGCACTCCTCGAACACCTGCGACTCCACGCCCAGCAATCTGCTGATCCGCTGGCAATCATCCTCACGCCGCAACTCGGCGAACAGCAGCACCGCCTCGGGATAACCCCGGGTCAGCATCGCCAGCCACTGTTTCATGCGCCCCGGCGCATAGCGCGGCGACAGCTTGGCCTGCGCCTGTCGCCAGAACTCGCGCAGCAACGGCAGCAGCTCGTCCCAGCTCATCGGCTGGTAGTCACGGCCATCGCGGGCGGCCGCGATCTGCAGGGCCAGGTCCGGGCGCGACACCAGGCCGCGACCGAGCATGATGTCCTCGGCGCCGCTCACTTCACGGCAGCGTCGCCAGTCGTCGACGGTCCAGATCTCGCCATTGGCGAACACCGGCACCTTGACCACATCCTGCACCCGCGCCACCCACTCCCAGTGGGCCGGCGGCTTGTAGCCCTCGACCTTGGTCCGCGCATGCACCACCAGGTGCGCCGAGCCGCCTTCGGCCAACGCCGTGGCGCACTCCAGCGCGCCATCCGGGCTGTCGAAGCCCAGGCGCATCTTGGAGGTCACCGGGATATGCGCCGGCACGGCGCGGCGCACCTCACGCACGATGGCATGCAGCAGCTCCGGCTCCTTGAGCAGCACCGCCCCGCCACGCGATTTGTTGACGGTCTTGGCCGGGCAGCCGAAGTTCAGGTCGATCACCGGCGCCCCCAGCTCGCAGGCCAGCGCCGCGTTCTCGGCCAGGCACACCGGGTCCGAACCGAGCAGTTGCACACGCATCGGCACGCCGGCCGCGGTGCGCGCTCCCTGGCGCAGTTCCGGGGCCAGTTTGTCGAACGAGGATTCCGGCAACAGGCGGTCGCAGACGCGGATGAACTCGGTGACGCACCAATCGATGCCACCCACCCGGGTCAGGACGTCGCGCAGGATGTTGTCGACCAGCCCCTCCATCGGGGCCAGGGCAATTTGCATGTGAGGGTCTCAGGGCGCAAAAGGCGGCAGTCTAGCAAAAATCCGCCGCTTTTCAGTTGCCGATCAGCGCCGCGCCATAGCCGTCGAGGAACTCCGCCGGCATGCGCCTGGGTTTGCCAGTGGACAGCTCGATGCAGGCGAAGGTGGTGTGCGCGCGTAACAGAGTGACGCCGTCGCTCGGGCGCTTGAGCTGGAAACGCCGGGTCATGCGCAGGCGCTGGTCCCAGTCGACGATCCAGGTGGCCAGTTGCAGCTCGTCATCCTCGTAGGCGGCAGCGAGGTAGTCGATCTCGTGGCGCACCACGGCCATGGCCCGGTCCAGGCGACGGTATTCGGCCAGGTCCAGCCCCAGCCGCTGGGAATGGCGCCAGGCGCAGCGTTCGAGCCAAGTGACGTAGACCGCATTGTTGGCGTGGCCGAGGCCATCGATGTCCTCATTGCCGACGCGAAGGTCGATGGTGAATGGTGCCGCCAGATCCCAGCTCATGCCCGCTCCTGGTTGTTCGTGAACGGGCAGAGTGTAACGGATGCTCAGGCGCTTTGTCGGGCTCGCTCATTGGTGCGCGCCAGCAGTTCGAGTACCGCTTCACCCAGCCGCGGGTCGGCCAGCACGCGCACGTGGCCACCTTCTTCGAGCAAAAGCAGGCGGCTGTCGAACCAGGCCTTGTGAATGACCTGCGATTCACCAGCCGGCACCAGCACATCATCACTGGCATGCACCACCAGGCCCGGCAGGTCCAACTGATAACCGGTGACATCCAGGCGCGCAATCTGCACGCCGATATCACGCTCGACCTGGCGAATGAAGGCCGCCCTGGCCCGTGCCGGCAACCCCAGATGCCGGGCGAAGCCGCGCATCACCCCCAGCAACCGGGCTGGCGCGGCAATACTCACCGCCGCTTCGGCACGCAACCCCCACTGCAGCGCCAGCAGCACGCTGGCGCCACCCATGGAATGCCCAATCACCGCGCGCAGCGGCGGCAACTCGGCTGCGGCCTCCAGCAAGGCGCGGGCGAACAGCACCACGTGGGCCTGATGCCCTGGCGAGCGTCCATGGCCCGGGCCCTCCAGCGACACCACGGTATGCCCGGCAGCGACCAGGGTTTCGATCAGTGCGGCGAACTGGGTTGGCCGCCCTTCCCAACCGTGCATCAGCAACACGGTCGGCCCTTGCCCCCAGCGCAGTGCCGACAGCCCGAAGCGCAGAGTGATGCGCTCGGCGCGAGCCAGCAGCGGCAGTTCCCAGTCCCTCGGTGGCAGGGTGCGTGGGCTCATGAAGGCGCGGCGCATCTTGCCGGCAACGTGCTCAGGGGCCAGGTGGCCGAGGGTGCCGTTGACACCACGAATCCAGCTCAGGGTATTCATCGCCATGCTCCAGGAATGAACGTGCTCAGATCACCGCCGATTTGGCGGCACGCAGGATACGATCGGACAGCTCGCCAGTGCCCAAGGCCCGCGCCACTGCCAGGCCACCCACCATCAGGGCGAAGTCGGCCAGGGCCTTGTCCATGTCTTCGGGGCGGTCGACCATCTGCGCGGTCATCAGCTCGATGTGCTCCACCAGAACCTCACGGAAAGCGTCTGGCAGGCGCTGCATTTCGCTGAGTGCATTGGGTAGCGGGCAGGCCGCCACTTCTGCGTCACGGTGCTTGCGCGAAAGATAGAAAGCGGCAACCAGCGCACGACGGCCAGCACCGTCCAGGCTCAGGTCGACCCCGGCGAGCAAGGCCCGGCGCTCGGCCAGCAACTGGCTGAAGGCCTCCAGCATGAGCTCATCCTTGCTGTCGAAATGGGCGTAGAAGCCACCCACGGTCAGCCCGGCGGCGCCCATGACCTGGCTCACACTGGGCTCGGCCGGCCCGTGCTGGATCAACGCGCCACGCGCCGCTTCAAGAATGCGTTCGCGTGTCTTGCTCTTCTTGTCGCTCATGGCTCACCTCAAAATATTATGATCGACATATTATGCCTATCATATTTCAAGGCAAGCAAAATCTGCGGCGAGCAAGCGGCCGGCAGCAAATTCTCAGGGAGCAGCAAAAACAAAAGGCCCATTCAATAATCGAATGAGCCTTATAAGTCCCGCAAAACGCGGGTAAAAAATGGCGTCCCCTAGGGGACTCGAACCCCTGTTACCGCCGTGAAAGGGCGGTGTCCTAGGCCACTAGACGAAGGGGACGTAACCTTCGTGCCGATCCGTATTTACGAATCGCGGCGAATTGGTGGAGCTAAGCGGGATCGAACCGCTGACCTCCTGCATGCCATGCAGGCGCTCTCCCAGCTGAGCTATAGCCCCGAGGTAAAACAAAAGGCTCACCCAATTATGATGAGCCTTTCAACTCCCGCAAAACGCGGGTAAAAGTGGCGTCCCCTAGGGGACTCGAACCCCTGTTACCGCCGTGAAAGGGCGGTGTCCTAGGCCACTAGACGAAGGGGACGTAACCTTCGTGCCGATCCGTTTTCACGAACCGCGGCAAATTGGTGGAGCTAAGCGGGATCGAACCGCTGACCTCCTGCATGCCATGCAGGCGCTCTCCCAGCTGAGCTATAGCCCCAGATTTATAGCCTCTCGGCCCAGCGACATGATCAAACATCGCTTGTGCAAAACTGGCGTCCCCTAGGGGACTCGAACCCCTGTTACCGCCGTGAAAGGGCGGTGTCCTAGGCCACTAGACGAAGGGGACGAACCTTCTTACCTTCAAGACCCGGTTGCTGGACCCGGTCTTGCTTACCGGCATTGCCGTTAAGCGGAATTTGGTGGAGCTAAGCGGGATCGAACCGCTGACCTCCTGCATGCCATGCAGGCGCTCTCCCAGCTGAGCTATAGCCCCACAATGTCGCTTTGAACCGAAGCGCTGGCTGGGTGCCTGGCGTTTCGTTTTCGTTCATCGCTGTGGACGGGGCGCATATTAAGTTCCGATTGCAGGGCTGTCAAACGAATTTTTGAAATTATTCAAAAAATTTTTCACAGATAACAATCACTTACCGCCCTGCCCTGCTGACTCGGAACGCTGCGCCCTTGTAGGAGCGGCCTTGTGCCGCGAAAGGACCGCAGCGCGGTCCCACAATCTGTGCGTTGATGCAGAATCGCCGGGGCCGCTTTGCGGCCCTTTCGCGACACAAGGCCGCTCCTACAGGGGGCAGCGATAGCTAGCTCAGGCGATATTCGCCAGCAGCTTTTCCCACTCTTTGTTTTCTTTCTTCGACACGCCGCCCAGCAGGTCCAGGGCCTGGCGCAGGCGGTAACGAGTCAGGTCTGGGCCGAGGATTTCCATGGCGTCCAATACCGACACCGAGCTGGCCTGGCCAGTGATGGCGGCGAACATCAGTGGCATGGCATCGCGCAACTTGAGCTCCAACGACTCGACCACTGCCTGGATGCAGGCGGTGATGCGGTCTTTCTCCCACTGGCGCAGGCTTTCCAGCTTCCACAGGATCAGCTGCATCACCTGGCGCACCTGGTCAGACGACAGTTTCTTGCTCTCGAACAGCTTGGCGTCAAGCTTCAACGCGCCTTCGAAGAAGAAACCACCCAGCGGGGCAACCTGGCTGAAGGTTTCAACCCTGCCCTGCACGTGCGGGGCGATCTTCATCATGTAGTCGCTGTTGAAGGCCCACTTCTGCAGGCGCGCGGCGAACTCTTCCACCGGCAGTTCACGCAGCCACTGGCCGTTGAGCCAGGACAGCTTCTCGATGTCGAAGATCGGGCCGCCCAGCGAGATGCGCGACAGGTCGAAGTGCTCGACCATCTCTGCCAGCGAGAACTTCTCGCGCTCGTCCGGCATCGACCAGCCCATGCGGCCCAGGTAGTTGAGCATCGCTTCGGGCATGAAGCCCATGCGCTCGTAGAAGGTGACCGAGGTCGGGTTCTTGCGCTTGGACAGCTTGCTCTTGTCCGGGTTGCGCAGCAGCGGCATGTAGCAAAGCTTGGGCTGCTCCCAGCCGAAGTACTCGTACAGCTTGATCAGCTTGGGCGCCGAGGGCAGCCACTCTTCGCCACGCAGTACATGGGTGATGCCCATCAGGTGATCGTCGACCACGTTGGCCAGGAAGTACGTCGGCAGGCCGTCGTTCTTCATCAGCACCTGCATGTCCATGCGGTCCCACGGGATCTCGACATCGCCACGCAGCATGTCCGGCACCACGCAGATGCCTTCGCTCGGCACCTTCATGCGGATCACGTGCGGCTCGCCGGCCGCCAGGCGGCGCTGCACTTCCTCATCGCTCAGCAGCAGGGCGCGACCGTCGTAGCGCGGGGTCTCGCCGCGGGCCATCTGCTCGGCACGCATCTGCTCCAGCTCTTCGGCGGTGCAGAAGCAGTAGAAGGCGTGGCCTGCATCGACCAGCTCCTTGGCGTACTTGGCGTAGATTTCGCCACGCTCGCTCTGCCGGTACGGGCCGTGCGGGCCGCCGACGTCCGGGCCTTCGTTCCATTCGATGCCGAGCCAGCGCAGGGCGTCGAAGATCTGCTGTTCCGACTCGCGGGTGGAGCGCAACTGGTCGGTGTCTTCGATACGCAGGATGAACTCACCGCCGTGCTGCTTGGCAAAGCAGTAGTTGAACAGGGCGATGTAGGCAGTGCCGACATGGGGGTCGCCAGTGGGCGATGGCGCGATACGCGTGCGAACGGTGGTCATGGAGAGTCTCGAACGAAGATTCAAACAAAGGCGGGATGTTAGCAGGGAGCGGGCACTGGGCTCCAGCAATGGCGCTTTCGTCACTTGTGACGATGCCGGTTGCGGCTGTTAAATTTGCTTACACTTCTGGAACCATAGTCCTCATGCCCGCCCAACTCAAACGTCGCCTGCTGATCTTCATCACCCTGGTCGCACTGATCGCCCTCGCCTTCCTCGCCCACTGGTACTTCAAGGGGCGCTTCTTCGAGAGCACCGACAACGCTTATGTACAGGGCGAGATCACCCGCGTATCCAGCCAGCTCGGCGCGCGCATCGATGAAGTGAAGGTGGAAGACAACCAGCACGTCGACAAGGGCGACCTGCTGGTGCGCCTGGAAGTCGCTGATTTCGAACTGGCCGTGGCCCGCGCCCGCGCCGCATTGGCCACCCGCGAAGCGGAACTGGTGCAGGCGCAGAGCCGGCTCGCCCAGCAAGGCAGCCTGATTGCCGCCGGCCAGGCCCAGGTGGCCGCCAACCAGGCCACCCTCGACCGCTCGCAGCTCGACCTCAACCGCGCCCAGGCCCTGCGCAAGCCCGGCTTCGTTTCCGAAGAGCGTGTCACCACCCTCTCGGCGGAAAGCCATGTCGCCCGTTCCCAAGTGGACAAGGCCCAGGCCGACCTCAAGGGCCAGCGCCAGCAGGTCGATGCCCTGAGCGCCGAACTCAAGCGCCTCGATGCGCAGATTGCCAATGCCCGCGCCGACCTGGCGCAGGCCGAGATCAACCTGACCCGCTGCGAGATCCACGCGCCGATCAGCGGCACAATCGGCCAGCGCAGCGCGCGCAACGGCCAGGTGGTGCAGGCCGGCGCCTACCTGCTGTCGATCGTTCCGGACCAGGACATCTGGGTGCAGGCCAACTTCAAGGAAACCCAGATCGGCAAGATGCACCCCGGCCAGCGTGCCGAACTGCTGTTCGACAGCTACCCCGACACCCCGATCGAAGGCCGCGTCGACAGCCTGTTCGCCGCGTCCGGGGCACAGTTCAGCCTGCTGCCGCCAGACAACGCCACCGGCAACTTCACCAAGGTGGTGCAGCGCATCCCGGTCAAGCTGACCTTCGCCGCCGACAACCCGCTGCATGGCCGCATCCGCCCGGGCATGTCGGTGACGGCCACCGTCGACCTGCGCAGCCAGGACGACAGCCGCGATGGCCGGTGACCAACTGCTGCGGCCCAGCGCAGAACCCAGCCGGCGCGACTGGATCGCGGTGATGAGCGTGATGCTCGGTGCCTTCATGGCAGTGCTGGACATCCAGATCACCAACTCCTCGCTCAAGGACATCCAGGGCGCGCTGTCAGCCACCCTGGAGGAAGGCTCGTGGATTTCCACCTCCTACCTGGTGGCCGAGATCATCATGATCCCGCTGACCGCCTGGCTGGTGCAGCTGCTGTCGGCCCGGCGCCTGGCGGTGTGGGTGTCGCTGGGTTTCCTGGCCTCGTCGCTGCTGTGCTCGATGGCCTGGAACCTGGAAAGCATGATCGTGTTCCGCGCCCTGCAGGGCTTCACCGGCGGCGCGCTGATCCCGCTGGCGTTCACCCTGACGTTGATCAAACTGCCGGAACACCACCGCGCCAAGGGCATGGCCATGTTCGCCATGACCGCCACCTTCGCCCCGTCGATCGGCCCGACCCTGGGTGGCTGGCTGACCGAGAACTGGGGTTGGGAGTACATCTTCTACATCAACATCCCGCCAGGGCTGCTGATGATTGCCGGGCTGATGTACGGGCTGGAAAAGAAAGAAGCCCACTGGGAGCTGCTGAAAAGCACGGACTACTCCGGCATCGTGAGCCTCGGCCTGGGCCTGGGCTGCCTGCAGGTGTTCCTTGAAGAGGGCCACCGCAAGGACTGGCTGGAATCCAGCCTGATCGTCGGCCTGGGCAGTGTCGCCCTGGTCAGCCTGATCCTGTTCGTGATCCTGCAGCTGTCCCGCCCGCACCCGCTGATCAACCTGCGCATCCTCGGCAACCGCAACTTCGGTTTATCCAGCATCGCCAGCCTGGGCATGGGTGTGGGGCTGTACGGTTCGATCTACCTGCTGCCGCTGTATCTGGCCCAGATCCAGGGCTACAACGCCCTGCAGATCGGCGAGGTGATCATGTGGATGGGGGTGCCGCAATTGTTCCTGATTCCACTGGTGCCGCTGCTGATGAAGGTGATCTCGCCGAAGCTGCTGTGCGCCTTGGGCTTTTGCCTGTTTGGCGTGGCCAGTTTGAGTTCGGGGGTGCTCAACCCGGACTTCGCCGGGCCGCAGTTCAACCAGATCCAGGTGATCCGCGCCATTGGCCAGCCAATGATCATGGTGACCATCTCGCTGATCGCCACGGCCTACATCCAACCCCAGGATGCGGGTTCGGCGTCGAGCCTGTTCAACATCTTGCGCAACCTCGGCGGCGCAATTGGCATCGCCTTGCTGGCGACCTTGCTGGATGCGCGGGCCAAGGTGTACTTCGACTACCTGCGTGAAGCACTGGTGCCGAGCAACCCGCAAGTGGCCGAGCGCCTGGCGCAACTCACCGAGCGGTTGGGCAACGACACCGCGGCGCTGGGCAAGCTCAGTGAGATCACCCACCAGCAGGCGATGATCATGGCCTACAACGATGCCTTCCACTTCGTCGGGATCGGGCTGGCGGTGAGCATGCTGGCGGTGTTGTTGACGCGCAAGTTGCCGCTGGGATTGAAGGCCGGGGAAGCTCATTGAGGTAGCCGGCCTGCAAGAGCTGCCTTGCCGAGGCGCCGGACCGCTCGGAAAGGCGCGTAAAGCGGCCCCAGGATTTATGCATGCATGGATCAGGGGTAGCGAAGCAGCACTTTTTTCACTGCCTAAACGCTTTTTAGTCTTTGTCCTACATTCCCTCTTTGTTTCGCTCCGTACAGTGGTCGCCATGTCGCCACAGAGACAAACGAGAGAGACATCATCAAAAGGATGCCAGAGCTACAACGGATTGAAACCACCACAGGTACTGCTTGTGGGGGAAAAGTGCACGGACTGCACCGCTTGCAATCCTTGGGGAAAACCCACGGTAGTTCCTACTCTCGAGGCCGCTTGCCAGGCCCTACGCACCCATAGTTTCGATGTGGTGCTCAATCCAGTCTCTGTCGGCCACGAAGCCGGCATGGCCTTGCCCTGGGTTTCTGACCTACTAACTGAATGCCCACTTCCGTTGGCGGAGTTAGTTGGCCGAGCGACAAAAACAACGCACTGAAGATCCTCAAGAGAAATAATAGAAATGAAAATGACTGAGAAACTGTCTCTTTCACTGCTGGCGACTTTGGCGGCTCAAACTTCGTTGGCATCCGCCGCGCCTGTTGAACAAGAGGGCTATTACGGTGTCGCCCGGGTAATTAGCGCCGAGCACAAGGCTCGCAATATGTCCTCAAGCGCACGCCCCGGTATCGGTTCGTTCGTTGCGGGCGACAACAGCACCAACGACATCAGCGGCTCTATCGGGATGGGTTATCGGTTTGGCAATGGCTGGCGTTTGGAAGGGGAGCTGTCGCTGCCGCAAAAAGACAAATTCACCAGCGGCTCGAGCAACTTCCCCAGCAGCCTCAATGTTCATCACATCGAGTCCCGTCGTGTAATGCTCAATGCTTACCGGGATTTCCGTATCAGCGACAAAATCTCGCTGTACGGTTCGGCCGGGTTGGGCTTGGCTCATTTGAAGTCTTCGGGCTGGCAGGGCAACGAGTCGCGCCAGTATGAGTCGCAAAAGCAGACCAATCTAGCGTGGTCGCTGGGTGCGGGTGTGGCGTATGACGTCACCGACCGTCTGGCCCTGGACTTGGGCTATCGCTACATCGATATGGGCGATACCGAAAGCGGTTGGAACAGCTTCAACAACGCCCGACGCCTGCAGGACGAAAAAATGAAGGCCAATCTGGTGTCCAGTGAGTTCGTGCTGGGTGCTCGCTGGGCTTTCTAGTTGCGTGGAACCGCTCCCCTTTTACACAGCGCTTACCAGCCAGGAATGCTTGTAGTGGTCCAATAAAACTTGACACCCATTTAGACGAGAATGCTCGCCAGGGAGAGGTGTCCGATGACCAATTAACGTCGTTCCTTTACGGTAAGCGTCCGACGAACTCACCTTTCGAACTTCAGCTTTAAGGGCGATGGTTGTTCGCGTATTTCTCGCATCAACCTCGCTGCCAGATTTGTGAAGCGTGTGGTCAGCATGTTGTAGTAACCGGCCATTTGGCCGGTCTACTTGTCGTCATCCCGCGCTACGCAGCCCTTTCGCGACACGAGGCCGATCCTACAGAGAGCGTGCCGACACTAGGCTTTGTACGAAGAGTGCCTGCGCGACGATCATGCTGCGTTGAAAACAGGCTCGGAATGCTCATTTACAACCCGTAAAGTCGAGCGCGACTCCGACCGTTCCTCGCCTGTTTTCGCCTTGCCTGATCGCCGCTCGGCGACTTTTCATACAAACCCTGGCCTTCAACTGGCGATCAGGCGCTCGCGCAGCTTGCCGATCTCGTCGCGCAACTGCGCGGCAGCCTCGAACTCCAGGTCGCGGGCGAACTGGAACATTTTCTCTTCCAACTGCTTGATGCGCTTGGTGATCTCGGCCGGGGTCTGCAACTCGACTTCGTAACGCCCGGCCTCCTCCGCCGCCTTGGCCATGCCCTTGCGCTTCTTGCTGCGCGCACCGGGCACGGTGGCACCTTCCATGATGTCGGTGATGTCCTTGACCACACCCTTGGGCACGATGCCGTTGGCGGCGTTGAACGCCACCTGCTTGGCCCGACGCCGCTCGGTCTCGTCGATGGCGCGCTGCATGGAACCGGTGATGTTGTCGGCGTAGAGGATTGCCTTGCCGTTGAGGTTGCGCGCCGCACGGCCAATGGTCTGGATCAGCGAACGCTCGGAACGCAGGAAGCCTTCCTTGTCGGCATCGAGGATGGCCACCAGCGACACTTCCGGCATGTCCAGGCCTTCGCGCAGCAGGTTGATGCCCACCAATACGTCGAAGGTGCCCAGGCGCAGGTCGCGGATGATCTCCACCCGCTCGACGGTATCGATGTCCGAGTGCAGGTAACGCACTCGCACATCGTGATCGGCCAGGTAGTCGGTGAGGTCTTCGGCCATACGCTTGGTCAGGGTGGTGGCCAGCACCCGCTCGCCCAAGGCGACGCGCTTGCCGATTTCCGACAGCAGGTCGTCGACCTGGGTCAGCGCGGGACGCACTTCGACCTGCGGGTCGACCAGGCCGGTGGGGCGCACCACCTGCTCGACCACGCGCCCGGCGTGCTCGGCTTCGTAAGGGCCGGGCGTTGCGGACACGAAGATGGTCTGCGGGCTGACCGCCTCCCACTCGTCGAAGCGCATGGGGCGGTTGTCCAATGCCGATGGCATGCGGAAGCCATACTCCACCAGCGTTTCCTTGCGCGAGCGGTCGCCTTTGTACATGGCGCCGACCTGGGGTACGGAAACGTGGGATTCGTCGATCACCAGCAGTGCATCCGCCGGCAGGTAGTCGTACAGCGTGGGTGGCGGCGCACCAGCCGGGCGCCCGGAAAGGTAGCGCGAGTAGTTTTCGATGCCGTTGCAGTAGCCCAGTTCGAGGATCATCTCCAGGTCGAAGCGGGTGCGCTGCTCCAGGCGCTGGGCCTCGACCAGCTTGTTGTGCTTGTGCAGGTACTCCAGGCGCTCCTTGAGCTCTTCCTTGATGCCCTCCACCGCTTCGAGCAGCGTTTCGCGCGGCGTGACGTAGTGCGACTTGGGGTAGAAGGTGAAGCGCGGCAGCTTGCGGATCACCTCGCCGGTCAGCGGGTCGAAGGCGGCGATGTTCTCCACCTCGTCATCGAACAGTTCGATGCGGATGGCCTCCAGGTCCGATTCGGCCGGGAACACGTCGATCACATCGCCGCGCACACGGAAGGTGGCGCGGGCGAAGTCCATCTCGTTGCGGGTGTACTGCAGTTCGGTCAGGCGGCGCAGCAACGCACGCTGGTCGAGTTGGTCGCCACGATCGACGTGCAGGACCATCTTCAGGTACGCCTCGGGGCTGCCCAGGCCATAGATGCACGATACGGTGGTGACGATGATCGCGTCGCGCCGCTCCAGCAGCGCCTTGGTCGCCGACAGACGCATCTGCTCGATATGGTCGTTGATCGAGGCGTCCTTCTCGATGAAGGTGTCCGACGACGGCACGTAGGCCTCGGGCTGGTAGTAGTCGTAGTAGGAGACGAAGTACTCGACCGCGTTGTTCGGGAAGAACGCCTTGAACTCGCCGTAAAGCTGCGCCGCCAGGGTCTTGTTCGGCGCCAGCACCAAGGTCGGGCGCTGCACCTGCTGGATCACGTTGGCGATGCTGAAGGTCTTGCCCGAGCCGGTCACGCCCAGCAGCGTCTGGTGCGAAAGCCCGGCCTCGATGCCTTCGACCATCTGGCGGATGGCCTCGGGCTGGTCGCCGGCCGGCTGGAATCGGGTGACGAGCTGGAACTCGGACATGACGGACCTCGTGAATGTCGCGGCAACTGTAAATTTAGCCAGTAGTCTATACGCAAATGCGCCCGCCGGGCGCGGCTTTCAAGCCTGGCCCGGCAGCACCTATGGCAATGGACCGGGCAATTCGACCAATGGTCGAAAAATATTTGCGCAAACAGCCGGAAAAGCTGCGCCAGACTGTCGCAGTGACCGGTCGGTATCACTATACTGACTCCCCGTTTGTGCACCGCTTCAGTGCATTCGGCTGGAGCGTGGCAACCCCTTTCACTCTCCTATCCGAGCCAAGGTAACAATGAGCCTGTTTTCCGCTGTCGAGCTGGCACCCCGCGACCCCATCCTGGGCCTCAACGAAGCATTCAACGCTGACCCACGTACCGACAAGGTCAACCTGGGCGTAGGCGTCTACTGCAATGAGGAAGGCCGCATTCCGCTGCTGCGCGCAGTGATCGAAGCAGAGACCCAGCGTGCCGCCCAGCACGCTTCCCGCGGCTACCTGCCGATCGATGGCATCGCGCAGTACGACCAGGCCGTGCAAAAGCTGATTTTCGGTGCCCAATCGCCACTGCTGGCCGCCGGCCGTGTAGTGACCGTGCAGGCTGTCGGCGGTACCGGCGCGCTCAAGATCGGTGCCGACTTCCTCAAGCGCCTGGCGCCGGGCGCCGTGGTTGCCATCAGCGACCCGAGCTGGGAAAACCACCGCGCTCTGTTCGAAACCGCAGGTTTCCCGGTCAAGAACTACCGTTACTACGACGCCGCCAGCCATGACGTCAACCGTGCCGGCATGCTCGAAGACCTGAACAACCTGCCCTCCGGCTCGATCATCGTGCTGCACGCCTGCTGCCACAACCCGACCGGCGTCGACCTGTCGCTGGACGACTGGAAGAACGTGCTGGAAGTGGTCAAGGCCAAAGGCCACGTGCCGTTCCTCGACATGGCCTACCAGGGCTTTGGTGACGGCATCGCCGAAGACGCCTTCGCCGTGCGCCTGTTCGCCGAGTCGGGCCTGGAGTTCTTCGTGTCCAGCTCGTTCTCCAAGTCGTTCTCGCTGTACGGCGAGCGCGTCGGCGCGCTGTCGATCGTCACCGCCTCGAAAGACGAGAGCACCCGCGTGCTGTCGCAGGTCAAACGGGTGATCCGCACCACCTACTCCAACCCGCCGACCCACGGCGCGACCATCGTCGCCACCGTGCTGAACAGCCCTGAGCTGTGCCAGATGTGGGAAGCCGAACTGGCCGAGATGCGCACCCGCATCCATGGCATGCGCAAGCAGATGGTCGAGCTGCTGGCCGAGTACGGTGCCAAGCGCGACTTCAGCTTCGTTGGTCGTCAGGCCGGCATGTTCTCCTACTCCGGCCTGAGCGTGGAGCAAGTGGCACGCCTGAAGAACGAGTTCGGCATCTATGCCCTGGACACCGGCCGCATCGCTGTTGCTGCCCTGAACCAGAGCAACATCCACGTGGTCACCAAGGCCATCGTAGAAGTACTGTAACTCCTTGATTGCCAAGGGGAAGCTTGACTTCCCCCTGGCAACCGGTAAGATACGCCGAAATTCCGCGATAGCTCAGTCGGTAGAGCAAATGACTGTTAATCATTGGGTCCCTGGTTCGAGTCCAGGTCGCGGAGCCAAACAGCGTTGCAGAGATTGTCTCCACAGTCTTTGAACACCCGAAGAACCCGCCTCCTGGCGGTTTTTTTCGTTTTGGCGTGTAGCTGCCTGCCACCGTGTGAACGTTCTCGATGGCCGACCCAATTCAGCTTGCCCGTGACAACGCCTGCGCTGTCTCGCCCACCAGGCAGGCACTACAGGTTCTTTTGCACACGCCCCTTGTTTTCCAATTGCCCTGAACTATCGTCTGCATGCGCATCCGGCGCCTCAACGACAGGGAGTCAAGATGGACACCAAGCAGACCGCCCAAAATGCCCAGCAAGCGGTGGAACTCGTTGCCAACCAGGCCATTCTGGCCAGCCAACAAGGCACCTTCGCAGTTGGTGGCTGCATCATCGAAAACGCCACCGGCAACGTGCTCGCCGCCCTGCACAACAATGTGCTGATGCCCTACCCCGGCAGCACCGCGCAGCCGCCGTTCCTGCCCCACGACCCGACCGCCCACGGTGAACGACAGCTGGTGGACTGGTACTTCGCCAATCGCGAACGCCTGGGCCTGCCAGCGCCGGAAAAACTGACCGTGGTGACCACCCTCGACCCCTGCGCCATGTGCGCCGGCTCGCTGCTGACTGCCGGCTTCAACGTGGCGGTCAGTGCCATCGATACTTACGCGGGGATCAACTTCAACAGCCAGTTCGATTTCCCCAGCCTGCCGCCCGCCGTACGCCAGAAGGCGCAGGCCAGTTGGGGCTACTATGCGGTTGCCGCGCCGATCAACCGATCCTATCAAGGCGCAGGCAGCGGGCCGGTCTATGCCGGCTGCGGTATTGATGCGGCAGCCTTCAGCCTCACCGGTTCGATCTTCGACGCCAGCGTGTCCAACGTGCGTGACGCCAGCAACAACAGCGGCCTGCCACCTGACCAGTTGCGCAACCCAAGTTCGCTGCCCGCCGACAGCAAAGTCCGGCAGGCCCTGGCCGCCCTGAGCCCCTGGAGCCTCAAGGTCAGCAGCGCCAACCCGCGCATGCCTGGGCAGGAACTGGCCCGCCCATTGATCGAAACCGCCCGGCAGGCCGACACCATGAACGCCGTGGCCTTGCTCGACCCGTTCGGCAACCTGTTGGCTTGCCTGGGAGGCGTGGAGAAGCAGTCGCCAATCCGCACCGCGTTCATGGAGACCACGCGTGGCTATGCCGAACTGCGCTGGAAGCTGATGAACGACAACGACCCTGCTGTACGCGCCCAGGCGAAGCAATGCCTCACGCACCCCAAATACGGCACCTTCGTGTTCCTGTACATCCCTGACCCGGCGACCAGCCAGGCGGTGATGACATTTGGCGCTTACGGCTCAACCATGGAAGGGCCGGTGCCGCAGTCATTCCCCTCCAACTTGCAGTATGTGCTACTGCCTGCCGGCGTCAGTGCCCAGGCCGTGGCGCAACTGGCGCAGAACCTGCCGCCCTTCTATACCCAGAGCGTCCAGGTGGCACCCAGCCAAGTGCTGGACACGGCCCTGATCAGCGCCGTGCAGCGCGAACTGTAGCCACGACGCCCTGACGGGCGACTCATTGGGACAGGGGTTCGGTCACTGGCCGCCCCTCGTCCACCAGGCTCCACACCAGCAGCTTGGCCGGCGCGGTCTTGCTGGCGTTGCTCGATACACTGTGCACGGTGCCGGGCGCTTCGTACCAGAACTCGCCGGCCTTGTAGGTTTTCTGCGGCTCGTCGTTGAGCTTCGAGACGACCGCGCCTTCCAATACATAAGCCATGACCGCGCCTGGGTGCTGATGGGCGGGCGATGCCTGGCCCGGTGCGTAGCTGACGGTGAGCATCACCGCTTTCTTGCCCGGGGCATTGCTGGGCAACTGCTCCTGGAGAATCTTCACCTGGTCGGGATGCTGCGCGTCACCATGGGCCCAGGCAGGCACCTTGGTGCCCAACAGGCCGAGGGCGACAAATACGCTGAGGGAAAGACGGGGAATGTTCATGAAGGGGATCTCCTGATTGGCTGTGGCCCTCAGGTTATGCCCCGCCCAATATAGGGGAAACGGCCAATCCGCGGAAAAAGCGGGAGGCCGATTTTCACTCAGGCGTCGCGCCCGATCGGGTAGAACTGGCCATGGCTCCAAACCCCGAGCCACTGCTCACCCTCGATGGTCTGCGGCACCGCCAGCTCCACCAACTGATAGAACACATTGCGGTGAATCAGCGCCTCGAGGTTGCCACGCATGAGCACATAGGGCGCAGGCTCCTGGGTGATCGGGTCGATCACTACCCGCAGTGGGTTGGCCGGGCCGGCTTCGACCTGATCGTCGACGTTGCTGGTGAAGCGCAGCACCTGCTGCTCGCCACTCCCCTGCACATCCAGCAGCACCGCAACGAAGGGCGCGTCATCAACGCGAATACCGACTTTTTCCACCGGCGTGACCAGGAAGTAGTCGTCGCCATCGCGGCGGATGATGGTGGAAAACAGCCGGACCATCGGTTTGCGCCCGATCGGCGTACCCAGGTAGTACCAGGTGCCGTCACGGGCGATGCGCATGTCGATGTCGCCGCAGAAATCCGGGTTCCACAGATGCACCGGTGGCAGGCCCTTGTGTGCGGGGATCTGCGCCAGGAGATCGTTGGCTTTGCCGGTGTCGGTCATATCACGCTCGCTTACTTGCTCATGCCCAAGAGGCTACGAGCGTACTCGCGCATGGGCGCGGCAAGCAAATCCTGGGGGCTGTTGTCATGGAACGTCAACAAACCGCCACGGCTCTTGATGCGGGCGGTGTCGATCAGGTAGCGGGTGCTGGTCTCGATCAACATCATCTGCACCACGCCAGTGTCCCAGCCCAGGCGGTCGACGGCCTGTTCGTCATACCATTCATCGCCATTGCCGATACGGTCGTCGGTGCGGGCGAAGCGGGTGTACAGCACGTAGTCGGCGCCGACCGAACGGGCTTCGGCAATCGCGTCTTCCAGGCCGAGCGGGCCCTGGGCGCGGCGCACCAGCGGGAAGTATTCGATGAAGCTCTTGAAGGCTTCCTCGGCCACGGCGTTCTGGCGCGGCTGCGGCCCCTTGCCCGGCGGCATGAACGCGCCCTGACCAATGAAGATGAACGAATCGGGCTGCAAGCGGATGGACAGGGTACGGGTGGTGTTGCTGTGGTCCAGCAGGCCCACGTCGCTCATCTGGTAACGGACCTCTTCCCCCATGTCGCTGACTTTCATGCAACCGCCCAACGCCATCAGCGCCAGCAGCAAGACCAGGCTACGCATCTTTCCTCCAAAGGCCGGTGACGAAAAACCGGCGAATAGCCGCCAGATGCAGCTTTTGCGCCAGAGTCAGCCGCCGATCACCTTCATCACCATCACATCGCCGGAGAACGCCAGGTCCTGCTTGTCCGCCAGCGCCTTCACCAGCAACCGCTGCAACGCCGGCAGCGCCTGGTGGCGCGGCTTGTCCAGCAGGTCGCCGACAAAGTGACGGTTGCCTGAAGAGAGGCAACCATGCAGCCAGCCGGTGGACGACAAGCGCAGCCGCGAGCAGGCGCGACAGAAGGGTACGCTCTCGTTGGCGATCACTCCGAAGTGCCCTTTGCCGGGTATGCGATAACGTAGCGCGGTAGCATCCACCGGGCGCTGCGCCTGCTCGAACTCATAGGCTTCGCCGATCAGCGCGAGCAACTGCTCCAGCCCCACGAACTGCTGCCCGAAGGCATTGCTGTCTCGGGCCAGGTGGCCCATGCGCATCAGCTCGATGAAGCGCAGCTCGTAACCTTTCTGCAGACAGTAGTCGAGCAGCGGCAGTACCTGATCGAGGTTTTGCCCACGCATGGGCACCATGTTGACTTTGATCGCCATGCCGGCAGCGCTGGCCTGGGCCATGCCGTCGAGCACGCTGGCCAGGTCGCCGCCACGGGCGATGCGGCGAAACGCCAGGGGGTCGAGGGTATCGAGCGAGACATTCAGCCTGCGGATGCCGGCAGCACGCAGCAACGGCAGTTTGCGGGCGAGCAGTTGGCCATTGGTGGTGAGGCTGATGTCCTCCAGCCCGAGCCCTGCCACCGCCGTCAGGAAGCCCTCGAGCCGCGGGCTGATCAGCGGCTCGCCGCCGGTGATGCGCAAGCGCTCGACACCTGCGGCCTCGACCAGATAGGCCACGCCGCGCCCCAGCGCCTCGGCCCCCAGTTCGTCCTGCGCCGCAACCAGGCGCTTGCCATCGGGCACGCAGTAGGTACAGGCGTAGTTGCAGGCAGCAGTCAGGCTGACGCGCAGGTTGCGAAAGCGCCTGCCTTGACGATCGACGATCATGGGTGACTCCGGCATGGAAGAATCGGACCGGCAAAACCTGACTCATAAATCAGGTTTTTGCAAGTCTTCCTGTCGAAGGCTGAATCGCGCAATGCTCACCGAGGGCCGGCAAGCACCGCCCGGGCCGCTTCAGTTCGCGGTTTCTGGGTCGCGCTTGCGTTTGTTGCCCATGCGCACGCCGATGTCCATGAGGAACTGGAAGAAGCCTTCCTGATCTTCCAGCACGTTGCTCCAGAACGGCGAGTGGTACAGCGCCACCGCACCGTGGACCAGCGCCCACGCCGCGCAATAGTGAAAGTACGGCGGCACGTCCTCGAGCTTGCCTTCGCTGATGCGGCCCTTGATCAGCTGCGTCAGGCGGTCGAAGTTGGAGGCGCGGATGCTGTGCAACTGCTCGACCATTTCCGGCACCTGGTTGCCCTTGACCACCTTTTCTTCCAGGCGGTCGAACAGCCGGTAGCGCTGCGGGTCGCGCATGCGGAACTCGAAGTAGGCGCGCGACAGCGCCTCTTTGTCACGGTCGACGTCAGCGGAATGCAGCAGCTCGTTCAGGTCACGCTCATAGTCGAGCATCAGGCGCAGGTAGATCTCCGCCTTGGACTTGAAGTGCTTGTAGATCGTGCCTTTGCCGATGCCGACGGCGTCGGCGATCATCTCGACGGTGACACTGTCTTCACCCTGTTCGAGAAACAGCTTGAGCGCCGTATCGAGGATTTCCTGCTCGCGGCGGCGAAATTCACGGACCTTACGAGGTTCTTTGTGCATAGGTAGGACTAGGATGACAATCGAAGCGGATTATTATGCCTAACTGGCGGCAAATTGCACGGATCTTCCAAGCATGTCTGTGTTTCTTGATGAGTTCGAGCAGGCTCCGGGCCTGTGCTACCTGAACCACGCGGCCATCGCTCCGTGGCCGCGCCGGGCCACTGATGCCGTGGCGCGCTTCGCCCGTGACAACCTGCAGCGGGGCGCCAGCGACTACCCGGCCTGGCTGGCCACCGAGCGACGCCTGCGCGAACGCCTGGCGCGCCTGCTCAACGCGCCGTCCACAGGCGACATCGCCTTGCTGGGCAATACCTCGCAAGCCTTGTCACTGGTGGCCTTCGGCCTCGACTGGCAACGCGGCGACCAGGTGATCATCACCGACGAAGAGTTCCCCTCCAATCGCGTGGTCTGGCAGGCACTGGCGGATCAAGGCGTCGATGTGATCGAGACCAGCCTGGCCGGGGATGACCCAGAGGCCGCACTGCTTAAGGCCTGTGGCCCGCGCGCCCGGCTGCTGGCGATCAGTGCCGTGCAGTTCGCCAGCGGCCTGCGCCTGGACCTTGCCCGCCTCGGCCAGGGGTGTCGCGAACGGGGCGTGCTGTTCTGCGTCGATGCCATCCAGCAGATTGGCGCCCTGCCCTTCGACGTGCAGCACTACCAGTGCGATTTCGCCATGGCCGACGGCCACAAGTGGATGCTCGGCCCCGAGGGACTGGGGGTGTTCTACTGCCGCGGCGCCCTGCGCAGCCAGTTGAAACTGCACGCCTACGGCTGGCACATGCTCGAACAGCTGGGCGATTTCGAGCGCCGCAGCTGGCAACCGGCACGCAGCGCCCGACGCTTCGAGCCGGGCAGCCCGAACATGCTCGGCGCCTGTGCGCTGGAGGCCAGCCTGTCATTGCTGGAAGATGTCGGCATGCACGTGGTTGCAGAGCAACTCGGGCAGCGCATCGAGCAACTGCACCAGGGGCTGGCGGCGATCCCGGGGGTGCAGCTGCACAGCCCGGCACACCCAAGGCGCCGCGCAGGCATCGTCAATTTCACTGTGGCTGGCCGCGCCAATGCCGACATTTATCGGGCGCTAAGCAGCCAGCAAGTGATCTGCGCCCTGCGCGGGCCCGGCGTGCGTTTTTCCCCACACTTCTATACCGATGAGCGCCTGATCGACGAAGCACTGCGGCTGGTCAGGCAAATCGCCATGCACTGATCGCCCAAGGGACCGCCGACGTATTCCAAATCTGTTTAAAAAACGATCAGCGAGCGCTGGCAGGGCGCCAATCCTGGCCAATACTTGAAGTGTTGGCGCGGCGCATCCCCCCCAAGTGGCGCGCCGATAAAGGTGCCCAGGGACCGCGTACCTTTGTTTTACTCCTAATGGTCTTAACCCGGATTCCCCCCCCAGAACCCGGGTTTTTTTTGCCCGGGCGCCAGCGGCGAACTGCGGATCAGGCCACCCGTGCCAGCGGGAACAGGCGCTTGAAGTTGGCGGTGGTCTGCTCGGCCAGCTGCTCATAGCTGGCGCCGCGCAGCGAGGCGACATATTCGGCCACTTCCCGCACGTACTGCGGCAGGTTCGGCTTGCCGCGGTACGGGATCGGCGCCAGGTACGGCGAATCGGTCTCCACCAGCAGGCGATCGACCGGCACCTGCCGGGCTACCTCGCGCAGGGCATCGGCGTTGCGGAAAGTCACGATGCCGGACAACGAGATGTAATAACCCAAGTCCAGCGCAGCCTTGGCCATCGGCCAATCTTCGGTGAAGCAGTGCAGCACCCCGGCCTGGGGCAGGTTGGCTTCACGCAGCAGGGCCAGGGTGTCCTCGCGGGCCGCACGGGTATGCACGATCACCGGCTTGCCGGTCTGGCGCGAGGCTTCCAGGTGCAGGCGGAAGGAGGCTTGCTGCAGCTCGGCGGCTTCGGGCTCGTAGTGGTAATCCAGGCCGGTCTCGCCGATGGCCACCACATGCGGATGGGCCAGCTCGCGCAGCAGCCACTCCAGGGCCGGGGTTTCACCCGGCGCCAGGTCCAGCGGATGCACCCCCACCGAACAATCGACGTCGGCGTACTGCTCGCTGAGCGCCTTGACCGCGCCGGCGTTGTCGGCGCTGACGCCGATGCACAGGAAATGCCCGACGCCACGCTCACGCGCGGCCTGCAGGGCGGCATCGAGGGAACCCTGATGGGCGCTGAGATCAAGACGGTCGAGGTGGCAATGGGAATCTACGAGCATGGGAACACACACATGAATGAACGATGGAGATCAGCGCATGCCCGGCAGCTGCACCCAATGGGCGAGCAAGGCTTCGAGCAGCAGCACACGGTTGAGGTTGGCCTTGCCCAGCACTTTCTGACGCTGCTCGAGGATCCACTCCTGGACCTCCAGCACCTTGGCCTGGCGGCTCTTCTGCGCCAGGTACTGCAGCACCTTGCGCATGTCGGCCAGGCCTAGCCCGTCCTCGTCCTGGGTCAGCTGATAGCGCAGGATCAGGTGCGACCAGTCGCAGAACCAGTCGAACAACAACAGCAACGGCACGTTGTTCCAGGCTTCGGCCAGCTGGCTGGGCGACTGCTGCTGCTTGAGCAGCTTCTTCACGCCCTCGGTGACCAGCGCGCGCTGCTCGCGCACACCCTTCGCCTGCAGGCTGACAGCCATCAGCGGCGAGCCGGCGGCCAGAGTCAGCAGCTCCTCGCGCTCGTCTTCGCCGCTATCGGCAAGGGCATCAGCCAGCCACGCACGGCTCTGGGCCAGGCTCGGCTGCGGGCAGGTGACCTGCTGGCAACGGCTCTTGATGGTGGGCAGCAAGCGGCTGGGCTGGTGGCTGACCAACAGCAGCACGGTATCGCCGGAAGGCTCCTCAAGGCTCTTGAGCAAGGCATTGGAGGCGTTGACGTTCATCGCCTCCACCGGCTCGATCAGCACCACCTTGCGCCCGCCCTGCTGGGCCGTCTGCACGATGAACGACACCAGTTCGCGAACCTGGTCGACCTTGATCGGCTTGTCGGCTTCTTCTGGCTCCAGCACGAAGTTGTCCGGATGGCTGCCGGCCTTGAGCAGCAGACACGCCTTGCACTGCCCGCAGGCATCCAGCCCCTGGGGCGTCTGGCACAGTAGCCGCGCCATCAACCGCTCGGCCAGGGCACGCTTGCCGATACCCTGGGGGCCATGCAGCAGATAGGCATGGGCATGCTGACTGCGCCCGGCCAGTTGCTGCCAGAGCGCCTGTTGCCAGGGGTAGGCTTCAGCCACGGCAACGCTCCACAAGGCCCGGCAGCAGCGCATCGATCGCCCGTTGCACCGCATCCAGCGGCTGAGCGGCATCCAGCAGGCTGTAGCGTTGCGGCTGCTGGGCGGCGCGTTGCAGGTAGGCCTGTCGCACCGCCTCGAAGAAGGCCTGGCCCTCTTGCTCGAAGCGGTCCAGCCGGCCACGGGCGGCAGCACGGGCCAGGCCGACCTCGACGGGCAGGTCGAAGACCAGGGTCAGGTCCGGGCGCAGTTCGCCCTGGACGAAGGATTCAAGGATGGCGATGCGCTCCACCGACAAGCCACGGCCACCACCCTGATAGGCGTAGGTAGCATCGGTGAAGCGATCGCAGAGCACCACGGCGCCACGCGCCAGGGCCGGGCGGATCACTTCTGCCAGGTGCTGTGCACGGGCAGCGAACATCAGCAGCAACTCGGTATCGACCGCCATGGGCTCGTCGCTGGGCGCCAGCAGCAGCTCGCGGATGCGCTCGGCCAGTGGCGTGCCACCGGGTTCGCGGGTCATCACCACATCGACACCCTGCTCACGCAGGCGCGCCGCCAGGTAGTCGCGGTTGGTGCTCTTGCCCGCGCCTTCGGGGCCTTCCAGGGTGATAAACAAACCGCTCACGGGTGTTCCTTACTGTTTTTCGGGTACCGGCGCCTCGGCCGGCACGGATTCATCGGTAGGCGCAGCAGCGTCACTGTCAGGCGGGGCTGCCTCGACAGGGGCCTCCTGGCTGGGCGCCGGCTGCTCGCCTGCACCCGGCTGCGCCGCAGGTGCGGGGCTGGAGCGATAGTCTGCCCGCCGCTTGAGCTGGAACTCACGCACTGCGCTGTTGTGATCGTCCAGGTCATCGGAGAACACATGGCTGCCATCGCCACGGGCGACGAAATACAGGCTGCTGCCATCGCTGGGGTTGAGCGCGGCATGGATCGCCTCGCGGCCGACCATGGCGATCGGCGTCGGCGGCAGGCCGCTGATGGTGTAGGTGTTGTAGGGCGTCGGCTCACGCAGGTCGGCCCGGGTGATCTTGCCGTTGTAGCGCTCGCCCATGCCGTAGATCACGGTCGGGTCGGTCTGCAGCATCATCCCCAGGCGCAGCCGGCGCACGAACACACCGGCGATCTGGTTACGCTCCTGCGGGATGCCGGTTTCCTTCTCCACCAGCGAGGCCATGATCAGCGCCTGGTAAGGGTCGCGATACGGCAAGCCGGTGCTGCGCTCGGCCCACTCCTTGGCCAGCACTTCGTCCAGGCGCATGTAGGCCTGCTGCAACAGTTCGACGTCGCTCATGCCGCGCACGAAGCGGTAGGTATCAGGGAAGAAGCGGCCCTCGGGGAAGACGCCGGTGTGACCGAGCTTGTCCATCACCTGCGCATCGCTCAGGTCATCGAGGGTGTGCTTGATCTTGTCGTGCCTGGCCACTGCGGCACGCACCTGGCGGAAGGTCCAGCCCTCGACCAGGGTGAGGTTGTACTGCACCACATCGCCGCGCTGCCAGGCATCGAACAACTGCCCCACGGTCATGCCGGGGGTCAGGCGATATTCACCGGTATGCAGCGGGGTGCCGGCCATGTTGAAGCGCCAGTAAAGGCGCAGCCACAGCGCATCGTCGAGCAGCCCCTCGCCCTCCATGCGGTAGAACATGCGATTGGGCGTGGTGCCGCCAGGCACATCGAGCAGGCGCTCCTGCGCCACTTGCAGGGGCTGCTCCAGGACTGAGTTGACCTTCCAGGCAGCCCAACCCAATGCCAGGCCGGCGAGGATCAAACCCATTTCCAGCAGCAGCAGGAATTTGCGTCTCACGAATCAGGTATCCAGTAACGTACGGGCAACGGCCTGCAGTTTAAGGGTGAGCGGGCCCGGCGGCCAGTTCAGTGCAGCGAATTCACGTACAGGCCAGATACCGTAGACACTGTTGCAGACAAACACCTCGTCGGCCTGCTGCAGGTCTTCCAGGGTCAGGTCACGCACCTCGACGGCCAGGCCCGACAACGGCGCCTGTTCGAGCAATGCGCCACGCATCACGCCAGCCACGCCACAACGGCTCAGGTCGGCGGTCAACAGCACTTTGCCACGCACCAGGAACAGGTTGCTGTACACCCCTTCGATCACTCGCCCTTGGCTGTCGCGCATCAAGCCTTCGGCATACGCACTGTCCTGCCATTCGGCTCGGGCCAGCACCTGCTCCAGGCGGTTGAGGTGTTTGAGTCCGGCCAGCAGCGGTTGTTCCGCCAGCCGTGTCTGACAGGGGAACAGGCGCACACCCAGCTCGGCGTGCTGTGCGGGATAGACGGGCAAGGGGCTGCCCTGAAGAATACGTCGCGCCTGGGCGCCCGGCGCCGGGGCATAACCACGCTGGCTGTCGCCGCGGGTAAGGATCAGCTTGGCGACGCCCTCCCCCAGCAACTGAGCGAATTGCATCAGCTCATTGCGAACCAGCATCAGGTCAACATCGATCGCCAGGCGCTGGCAACCCAGTGCCAGGCGGTCGAGATGCCGGGTTAGCAGGCTGGGCTTGCCGCCACGCACGGCAATGGTCTCGAACAGACCATCACCGTAGGCCAGGCCGCGATTCTGCAAATTGACCGCAGTCGCTTCCTGGCCATCGATCCAGCAGTGCATCAGTCGGCGAACCGGCGGAACACCAGCGAACCGTTGGTTCCACCGAAGCCGAACGAGTTGGACAGCACCACGTCGATCGGCATGCTGCGCGCCTGGTGCGGTACGAAGTCCAGGTCGCAACCTTCGTCCGGCTCGTCCAGGTTGATGGTCGGCGGCGCCATCTGGCTGTTGATCGCCAGCACGCTGAAGATTGCTTCCACCGCGCCAGCGGCACCCAGCAGGTGACCGGTCATCGACTTGGTCGAGCTGACTGCCAGCTTGTAGGCGTGCTCGCCAAACACGCGCTTGATCGCCGCCACCTCGGCGATATCGCCAGCAGGGGTCGAAGTGCCGTGGGCATTGATGTAGCTGACCGCTTGCGGCTCGATGCCGGCATCGCGCAGGGCGTTGGCCATGCAGCGCGCAGCACCTTCACCCGAGTCGGGTGGCGAGGTCATGTGGTAGGCGTCGCCGCTCATGCCAAAACCGACCAGCTCGGCATAAATGGTCGCACCACGCGCCTTGGCGTGCTCCAGTTCTTCGAGCACCAGGGCACCGGCACCGTCGGACAGCACGAAACCGTCACGGCCTTTGTCCCACGGACGGCTGGCGCGGGTCGGTTCATCGTTGCGGGTCGACAGCGCGCGCGAGGCCCCGAAGCCCCCCATGCCCAGGCCGCAGGCGGCCATTTCGGCACCACCGGCAATCATCACGTCCGCTTCACCGTAGGCGATATTGCGCGCGGCCATGCCGATGCAATGGGTACCCGTGGTGCAGGCGGTGGCGATCGCGTAGTTAGGCCCCTGCAGGCCCAAGTGGATCGACAGGAAGCCCGAGATCATGTTGATGATCGAGCCCGGCACGAAGAACGGCGAAATGCGGCGCGGGCCCTGCTCGTGCAGGGTCCGGCTGGTTTCTTCGATGTTGGTCAGGCCGCCGATCCCCGAGCCCATGGCCACGCCAATGCGCTCACGGTTGGCGTCGGTGACCTCCAGGCCGGCATTGCGTACCGCCTGGAAACCGGCTGCCAGGCCGTACTGAATGAACAGGTCGAGCTTGCGAGCTTCCTTGGCCGACAGGTACTGCTCGACCTCGAAGCCCTTCACCGAGCCGCCAAAACGGGTGGAGTAGGCAGACAGATCCGTGTGTTCGATCGGACCAATGCCACTGCGGCCAGCCAGAATGCCCTGCCAGGTGCTCGGTACATCGGTACCCAGTGGCGACAGCATACCCATACCGGTGACCACGACGCGTCTACGCGACACAGTACTCTCCTTTTCCAATAACAGAGTTTCTTGCCATTGCATTCAAGGCAATGGAATGAAATGGCAACAAGCTCTGAAAGCTCGTGGCTCGACGCTGGCGCCTTGCAAAGAAAAAACCGCACGCCAGCAAAGGCAGTGCGGTTTTCCCCGACAAGAAGCGTCGACTAAAGCGTCTTAGGCCTGGTGGCTGTTGACGTAGTCGATGGCAGCTTGAACGGTAGTGATCTTCTCGGCTTCTTCGTCAGGGATTTCGGTCTCGAATTCCTCTTCCAGAGCCATCACCAGCTCAACGGTGTCAAGCGAGTCGGCACCCAGGTCTTCAACGAAGGAAGATTCGTTTTTGACTTCTTCTTCCTTGACGCCCAGTTGCTCGGCGACGATTTTCTTGACGCGTTCTTCGATGGTGCTCATACCTAGTTTTCACTCCTAATGGACATATGTCAGGCAGCTGGCCGGTGACCAAGTTTATAGAAAGACGCCTGCTTTTCAAGCGGAACACGCCTTCAGCTAAGTCACCCAACCCTCTGCCCGGAATCTGGTTGCAGCTTTATAACGGATTTTAAGCTCGGAGTATGACTCTTTTTTGAAGCAATCCGTCACATCGCGTTGCGGTTTTTACATGTACATCCCGCCGTTCACCGGCACGGTGGCGCCAGTGACATAGGCTGCGCCGTCGGAGGCCAGGAACGAAACCACTTTGGCGATTTCGTCGGCCTGGCCCAGGCGACCCAGCGGAATTTCTTTCTGCAGGGCTTCGCGCTGTGCTTCCGGCAGCTCACGGGTCATGTCGGTGTCGATGAAGCCCGGGGTGACCGAGTTGACGGTGATGCCACGCGAACCCACTTCACGGGCCAGCGCGCGGCTGAAGCCTTCCAGGCCAGCCTTGGCGGCCGCATAGTTGGCCTGCCCGGCGTTACCCATGGCACCAACCACCGAGCCGATGCTGATGATACGACCCCAACGAGCCTTGGTCATGCCGCGCAGCACGCCCTTGGACAGACGGTAGAGGCTGTTGAGGTTGGTGTCGATCACGTCGAACCACTCGTCATCCTTCATGCGCAGCATGAGGTTGTCGCGAGTGATGCCAGCGTTGTTGACCAGGATAGCCGGAGCGCCGAACTGCTCACCGATGGCGCTCAGCACCGCATTCACGGATTCTGCGCTGGTCACGTTCAATTCCATGCCGGTACCGGCAACGCCATGCTCCTTGAGCGTGGCGGCGATGCGCTCGGCACCGGAGGCCGAAGTGGCGGTGCCGATGACGATGGCGCCCTGGCGGCCAAGCTCAAGGGCGATGGCCTGGCCAATGCCACGGCTGGCGCCGGTAACCAGTGCAACTTTACCTTGCAGGCTCATGCAAGCGTCTCCAGATTCAGGCCAGCGCCGCACGGGTGGCGGCGACGGCGTCAGGGGTATTGAGGTTGTAAGTGGTCACACCGTCGGCGCAACGCTTGTTCAGGCCAGCCAGCACCTTGCCCGGCCCGCACTCGACCAGGTTCACCGCGCCGCGCTCGGCCAGGGCCTGCACGCATTCAACCCAGCGCACAGGCTGGTACAGCTGTGCCAGCAAGTCCTGCTTGAGCGCATCGAGGTCGGCGGCGATGGCGGCGGTGACGTTCTGCACCACCGGAATCTGCGGGGCCTTCCACTCGATGGCGTTGACGAACACGGCAAAGCGCTCGGCAGCGGGCTTCATCAGCGCACAGTGCGACGGCACGCTGACCGCCAGCGGCAGAGCACGCTTGGCGCCGGCCTCTTTGCACAGCTCCATGGCGCGATCGACCGCAGCCTTGTTACCGGCAATCACCACCTGGCCCGGCGAGTTGAAGTTCACCGCACTGACCACTTCATCTTCAGCGGCCTTGGCGCAGATCTCGACCACAACTGCATCGTCCAGGCCCAGGATGGCAGCCATGGCGCCATGGCCGGCCGGCACGGCTTCCTGCATCAGCTGGCCACGGCGCTCGACCAGGCGGACGGCGTCCTTGAGCGACAGGCTGCCGGCAGCGACCAGGGCACTGTACTCACCCAGGCTGTGGCCGGAAACGAAGGCCGGGTGCGCACCGCCCTCTTCCAGCCACAGGCGCCACAGGGCGATGGAGGCGGTCAGGATGGCCGGCTGAGTCTTGTCGGTTTGATTGAGTTGTTCTTCCGGACCTTCCTGGACCAGTTTCCACAGGTCGTAGCCCAGAGCCTCGGAAGCTTCCTTGAAGGTTTCGACGATTACCGGCTTTTCAGCGCCGAGCTCGGCGAGCATGCCCAGCGATTGGGAACCTTGACCAGGAAAGACGAATGCGAGGGATGCAGACATTGAACAAGCCCTTATGATCTTGTCGTCGGATAGGGTGCGCCGGGCCACAGGCCGAGCGCGAAATCTGAAAGCTTGGATGGAACGGCGGACCAAGCGGTCACATTTAAGCACTTCATGGGCGATATGCCCAAAGTCTTTGTTTTTCCAGCACCCGCCTCATCGCAGGGCAAGCCCACCCCACGACACTCAGGGCAACAGGTCTTCGAGGCGCCCGTGCAGGCGCTGCGGCAGGTTCTCCTGGATCTCGATCAGCGCACGCTGGATGGCGCTCTGGAAACCCTGCACGCCCGCCGAACCATGGCTCTTGATGACGATACCCTGGAGCCCGAGGAAGCTTGCGCCATTGTGTCGCGCCGGCGCCAGGTCGGCCTGCAGGCGCTTGAGCAATGGCATGGCCATGGCCCCGGCAGCCCGCGCCAGCACACCGCCACGGAACAACGCCTCGATGCGCGCGGCGATCATGGTCGCCAGGCCTTCGCTGGACTTGAGCAGGATGTTGCCGACAAAACCGTCGCACACCACTACGTCCGCCTCGCCGCGGTACAGGCCGTCGCCCTCGACGAAACCGATGTAGTTCAGGCCTCGCGCATTCTGCAACAAGCTGGCGGCCAGCTTGACCTGCTGATTGCCCTTGATGTCTTCGGTGCCGATATTGAGCAGCGCCACCCGTGGGCGATGAACCCCAAGAGCCTGGGCAGCCACCGAACCCATCACCGCAAATTGGTAGAGGTTTTCGGCACTGCAGTCGACATTGGCGCCCAGGTCGAGCAACTGGCAGTAGCCTGCCTGGGTAGGGATCGCCGCCACCATCGCCGGGCGATCGATACCGGGCAAGGTCTTGAGCACGAAACGCGACAACGCCATGAGCGCGCCGGTATTGCCGGCACTGACGCAGGCCTGGGCCTTGCCGTCCCGCACCAGTTCGAGGGCGATGCGCATCGACGAATCGGGCTTGCCGCGCAACGCCTGCGACGGCCGCTCGTCCATGCCCACCACTTCACTGGCCGCAACAATCTGCAGGCGCGCGCGATCCGCAGCCGATTGACCGCTGACAAGCTCTTCAAGAAGGGAGGGTTGACCGACGAGGGTCAGGTGCAGCGAGGGAGTAGCCGAAAGGCAGGCTAGGCTAGCCTGGACAATGCTGCGGGGACCGAAGTCCCCGCCCATTGCGTCGATCGCGATGATCTGAGCGGACAAGGATTACTCGTCAGCGCCCTTGTCGATCACTTTGCGACCACGGTATACGCCTTCTGGCGAAACGTGGTGACGCAGGTGTACTTCACCGGTGCTCTTCTCTACCGACAGGGCGTTTTCCGACAGGGCGTCGTGCGAACGGCGCATGTCACGGGCAGAGCGGGATTTTTTGTTCTGCTGAACAGCCATAATTGATTAACTCCTAAACGTTTGGGTCACGCTTTAACTGCGCCAATACACTGAACGGGTTGGACCGCGTTACCTCGTCCTTGCTCGGTTCGGGCTCATCTGCGCCCGCCGGCTGCTGGCATTCTTCCGGATGATGAGCAGGCACGATCGGCAGGGCAAGCAGCAGCTCTTCCTCGACCAGGGCCTGCAGATCCAAAGGATCTTCGCCCAGTTCCAGCACGTCATAGCCTTTCGGCAACGACTGGGTATTCGCACCCTCCTTCACCACGGCGTAAGTAGATTCGCTGTGGATTGGAAGGGTGACCAGCTCAAGACAACGCTGGCAAACCATTTTGACTTCGACATCCAGCTCGCTGTGGATAACCACAACTTTCTGTTCGTCTCGTTCAAAATCGAACTTCGCCTGCACCATACCGACAGTGTCGGAAAGCGGGTCGCAGAGTCTTTCCAAATCAGCGAGTTGCAGCGAACCACTCAGGGTTACGCCTCGATCGGCTAATTTGCGCGGGTCAACGTGAGGTGGAATCGGGTCATTCAACATAGGCGCAGCATTCTAGGGATGCACCCCCTCCCTGTCAAAGGAAATTCGGCACATCTCGCATGTTAGAATTCGGGGCAATTGACCAGGAGTCTATCATGCTTCCTCTGTTACTGGCTTCCAGCTCCCCCTACCGGCGTGAACTGCTCGCCCGCCTGCGCCTGCCCTTCAGCTGGGCAAGCCCCGATCTAGACGAGCAGCGACTGGCCGATGAGCCCGCCGTCGAACTGGTTCGCCGCCTGGCCCGGCAAAAAGCCGAAGCGCTCGCGAACAGCCACCCAGGGCATCTGATCATCGGCTCTGACCAGGTGGCGGTGCTCGGCGAGCAGATTCTCGGCAAGCCTCACACCTTCGAACGCGCCTGCGAGCAACTGCTGGAAGCGAGCGGCCAGCAGGTCACCTTCCTCACCGGCCTGGCACTGCTCAACAGCGCCACCGGCCAGTGCCAGGTCGATTGCGTGCCATTCACGGTCACCATGCGCGAATTGGATCGGGCGCACGTGGAGCGATACGTGCAGGCCGAGCAGCCGCTGGATTGTGCAGGCAGCTTCAAAGCCGAGGGATTGGGCGTCAGCCTGTTCCAGAGCACCCACGGCTGCGACGCCACGAGCCTGATCGGGCTGCCGCTGATTCGCCTGGTGGACATGCTGCACAAAGAAGGTGTGCAGATACCCTGAAACGCATCGCGGGGCAAGCCCGCTCCCACGAATTGCTCGTGGGAGCAGGCTTGCCCCGCGATGAATGTCACGCCGATTTCAGATCAACGCAGCGAAGGCCCCTGGAAGCCCATGTACAGGGCCAACCGCTCGGCCACACTGGCACCGATACGCTTGGAGAAACGATCGAACGGCGACTCCTGCACGGTGAAATCCACCAACTCCTTCTCACCAATGATCTCGCGAGCCACATAGCTGGCACTGCCCAACCCATCCACCAGCCCCAACTCCTTGGCCTGCTCGCCGGACCAGATCAAACCACTGAACAACTCAGGATGTTCCTTGTCCTTCAGGCGCTCGCCCCTACCCTGCTTGACCATGGCGATGAACTGGCGATGCGTGGTATCCAGCACCCCCTGCCAGAACGCGGTCTCTTCCGGCTTCTGCGGCGAGAACGGGTCGAGGAAGGCTTTGTGCTCACCCGCGGTGTAGGTGCGACGCTCGACGCCCAGCTTATCCATGGTGCCGACGAAGCCATAACCGGCAGCCGTCACGCCAATGGAGCCGACCAGGCTGGCCTTGTCGGCGTAGATCTCATCGGCGGCACTGGCGATGTAATAAGCACCGGAGGCACCCAGATCGGTGATCACCGCATACAGCTTGATGGCCGGGTATTCGGCGCGCAGGCGGCGAATTTCGTCATAGATGTAGCCCGACTGCACCGGGCTGCCGCCCGGACTGTTGATACGCAGCACCACACCTTTGGTTTTCGAGTCCTTGAATGCCTCACGCAAGCCCTTGACGATATTGTCGGCGCCGGCAGGCTCCTGATCGGCGATCATCCCGCGCACCTCGACCAGCGCCGTGTGGCTGACACTGCGTGACGCGGCCTTGTCCACATCCAGCAGCGGCGTGAACAGGACCAGCATGCCGAACAGGTAGACGAAGGTCAGCAGCTTGAAAAAGATGCCCCAACGCCGCGCCCGACGCTGCTCCTGGACGCCTGCCAGCAGCGTTTTCTCCAGCAGCTTCCAGCTCTTGCGCTCTTCGTTGTCTTCGGACTCGGGTGCTTTCCACTCGTCAACCATGCTCACCTACCCTGGAAATTGAGTTGCGCGCCACTCGCCAGCCATTCGCGCAATTGAGAGAAATGCTCGATGCATACTTGCGGCCCGAACTCGGCCAAGGCCTGCAGCGGCATCGCGCCATAACCGACCGCCACCGAGTGCATGCCCGCATTGCTGGCCATCTGCAGGTCGAATGCCGAATCGCCCACCATCAGCGCCCGCCCTGGCTCGACCCGGCAATGGGCGAGGATTTCTTCGAGCATCAACGGGTGCGGCTTGCCACGGGTCTCGTCGGCGCCGCGAGTGATATCGAAGTAGCCTTCCCAGCCATTGGCCTTTAGCACCCGATCCAGCCCGCGACGCGCCTTGCCGGTGGCCACCGCCAGGCGATAACCCTCGGCACGGAAGGCCTCGAGGGATTCGACCACCCCCTCGAACAGCGGCGAAGGCTGCTGATCCAGCGCCGTGTAGACATCGGCGTAATGCTGACGGAAAGCTTGCACCTGCACAGTATCCAGGTGCGGGTACAGCGTGGCGATCGCCTCGTCCAATGCCAGGCCAATGATGCCCTTGATGGCCTCATCACTGCTTGACGCCTCACCGGCGCGCCCGGCCGCCACATTCATGGCCTCGACGATACGCCCGATGGAGTCGGCCAAGGTGCCATCCCAGTCGAAGATCAGCAGCTCGTAACGCTTGCTCATAGGTCAGGTCGCGCTCAGGCGCTCCACGGTCTTGGCCCACACTTCATCCACCGGCGCTTCGAGCTTGAGCTCACCGCCGTCAGGCAGCGGCACCGTGAGTTGATAGGCATGCAGGAACAGGCGCTTGCCGCCCAGCTCACGAATCTCGCGACTGAAATCTTCATCGCCGTATTTGCTGTCGCCGGCGATCATATGCCCGGCATGCAAGGTGTGCACACGAATCTGGTGGGTGCGACCGGTAATCGGCCGAGCCTCGACGATGGTGGCGAATTCGCCGAAACGGCGCAGCACGCGGAACATCGTCAACGCCTCCTTGCCTTCGTCATTCACCTCGACCATGCGCTCGCCCGAGCGCAGGTTGCTCTTGAGCAACGGCGCGCTGACCTGCTTCTTCGCGGTCGGCCAATGGCCGCGCACCAGCGCCATGTAGCGCTTGTCCACGCCGTCGCCGCGCAGGGCGGCATGCAGGTGGCGCAGCATGCTGCGCTTCTTGGCGATCATCAGCAGGCCGGAAGTGTCGCGATCCAGGCGATGCACCAGCTCCAGCTCCTTGGCATCAGGGCGCAACTGACGCAGCGCCTCGATCACCCCGAAACTCAAACCACTGCCGCCATGCACGGCAATCCCGGATGGTTTGTTCATCACGATCAGCGCCTTGTCTTCATAGACGATGGCGGCTTCCAGGCGCTGCAGCAGCCCCTGGGCCACGGGCGCCGGCTCGTCGCGCTCAGGCAGGCGCACAGGCGGCACGCGGACGATATCGCCAGCCTGCAGCTTGTATTCAGGCTTGATCCGCCCTTTATTGACCCGCACCTCACCCTTGCGCAGGATGCGATAAACCAAGGTTTTGGGCACGCCCTTGAGGGCCGTGATGAGGAAATTGTCGATGCGTTGGCCGGCAAGCTCCGGCGCGACTTCGATCAGCTGTACGCCGGAAGTCGGAGGGGTATTGGTCGTCATGGCGGGATCATAACAATTTTTTATGGAATTGAAGCACTTAATCATAACTGCTATAGTCGCGAACGCCGCCAAAAGCGGCAGGCCAGCGATACCAGGCTCTACGCCGGTTCCTGACCATCGCAATTCTCCAGGACGCGAGGCCGTCCTACGGGGTTTTCGTCAGTTTAAACAAATGCCTGGAATCGCCACCAGCGCTGCGTAGAGAAGACCGAAGAAAAACGACAAGCGCGGTGTTCCACCTGCTTACCGAACCTTTTTCGCCGCACCTCTGCCCGCCAGTCGCTTCCACGTAACGCCCGGCGAATGCTTCGGAAATACCTGCCTTGGACATAAATGGCGCCAGCGCGGTACCCGCGCTGACGAAAAATGCAACCCGTTGCGGATTCAGCGCACGGCAGCACCCGAATTATCAGGGATACGTGCAGGGTGGAGATGCACAGCCCTCGGACCGTGTAGCACCGCGTCCGGCCACCGCCCCACTGAACGGGCGATGAGCGGATAAGGTCCTGAACAGACGCTCTAGCAGCGTCCACGGCTGACGGTTGATTCCTCCTCCTGTCATGAGTGCACGAGGCCTGTCTGGCTGATTCGGCTATCGATGAACGTCGATTCGAACACCTAAGGGGCTCGTTGGCACCACAGCGAACAGGACGCGTCGTCGCGACAACGGCAGGCTGGGCAACCGGCTGGTGCCGAACGTTGCTCGACACGGGGGTGGCCCGCCACCCTTTGCGCACCTTGGCACCGACCCAGATACGTCGTGTGTGCCGAACGCCGTTTCCGGCAGCCCGGAAACCGACGGTACAACATGAAAAGAATGCTGATTAACGCAACTCAACCCGAAGAGTTGCGTGTAGCCCTGGTAGACGGCCAACGCCTCTACGACCTGGACATCGAGTCCGGCGCGCGCGAGCAGAAAAAAGCCAACATCTACAAAGGCAAGATCACCCGTATCGAGCCAAGCCTCGAAGCCGCCTTTGTCGACTTTGGTTCCGAACGTCACGGCTTCCTGCCACTCAAGGAAATTTCCCGCGAATACTTCAAGAAGACCCCCGAAGGCCGGGTCAACATCAAGGAAGTACTGAGCGAAGGCCAGGAAGTCATCGTCCAGGTCGAGAAGGAAGAGCGTGGCAACAAAGGCGCCGCCCTGACCACCTTCATCAGCCTGGCTGGCCGCTACCTGGTGCTGATGCCCAACAACCCCCGTGCCGGTGGCATCTCCCGCCGCATCGAAGGCGAAGAGCGCAACGAACTGCGTGAAGCCCTCAACGGCCTGACCGTTCCAGGCGACATGGGCCTGATCGTGCGCACCGCAGGCCTTGGCCGCAGCAGCGAAGAAATGCAGTGCGACCTCGACTACCTGCTGCAGCTGTGGACCGCCATCAAGGAAGCCTCGCTGGACCGCTCCGCGCCGTTCCTGATCTACCAGGAAAGCAACGTCATCATCCGCGCGATCCGCGATTACCTGCGCCAGGACATCGGCGAAGTGCTGATCGACAGCATCGACGCCCAGGAAGAAGCCCTGACCTTCATCAGCCAGGTGATGCCGCAGTACGCCAGCAAGGTCAAGCTGTACGAAGACAGCGTCCCACTGTTCAACCGCTTCCAGATCGAAAGCCAGATCGAAACCGCCTTCCAGCGCGTTGTCGACCTGCCGTCCGGCGGCTCGATCGTCATCGACCCGACCGAGGCCCTGGTGTCCATCGACATCAACTCGGCGCGCGCCACCAAAGGCAGCGACATCGAAGAAACCGCCCTGCAGACCAACCTGGAAGCGGCCGAAGAAATCGCCCGCCAGCTGCGCCTGCGTGACATCGGCGGCCTGATCGTCATCGACTTCATCGACATGACCCCGGCCAAGAACCAGCGCGCCGTCGAAGAGCGCGTGCGTGAATGCCTGGAGGCCGACCGCGCCCGCGTGCAGGTTGGTCGCATCTCGCGTTTCGGCCTGCTGGAAATGTCCCGTCAGCGCCTGCGCCCATCGCTGGGTGAAAGCAGCGGCATCGTCTGCCCACGCTGCTCCGGCACCGGCATCATCCGTGACGTCGAGTCGCTATCGCTGGCGATCCTGCGCCTGATCGAAGAAGAAGCGCTGAAAGACCGTACCGCCGAGGTGCGCGCCCAGGTGCCGATCCCGGTCGCCGCCTTCCTGCTCAACGAGAAACGCAACTCGATCACCAAGATCGAACTGCGCACTCGCGCGCGCATCATCATCCTGCCGAACGATCACCTGGAAACGCCGCACTTCGAAGTCCAGCGCCTGCGCGACGACAACCCGGAAGTGCTGAACAACCAGTCCAGCTACGAGATCGCAGCTTCCGAAACAGAAGAAGCGCCGCAGCCGACCGCCACCCGCACCCTGGTTCGCCAGGAAGCCGCGATCAAGACCGCTCCAGCCCGCGCCAACGCTGTCGTGCCAAGCACAGAAGAAGCGCAGCCTGCCGCAGCACCCGCTGCCGCCCCTAGCGTGCCAGAGCCAAGCCTGTTCAAAGGCCTGGTGAAGTCGCTGGTCAGCCTGTTCGCCGGCAAGGAAGAGCCTGTCGCCGCCCCGGTTGCAACCACCGAGAAGCCTGCCACCGAGCGCACCCCGCGCAACGAGGAGCGTCGCAACGGTCGCCAGCAGAGCCGCAATCGCAATGGCCGTCGCGACGAAGAGCGCAAACCGCGTGAAGAACGCGCCGAGCGTGCACCACGTGAAGAGCGCCAGCCACGCGAAGAGCGTGCCCCTCGCGAGGAGCGTGCACCGCGTGAAGAGCGTGCACCGCGCGAAGAACGCGCACCACGCCAGCCGCGCGATGACCGCCGCGGCAACCGTGAAGAACGTGTACGCGAACTGCGCGAGCCACTGGACGCCGCACCAGCTGCCCGCGAAGAGCGCCAGCAGCGTGAAGAGCGTGCACCACGCGAAGAGCGCGTAGCCCGTGAAGAGCGCGCTCCACGTGAAGAGCGTGCCCCACGCGAAGAACGTGCGCCGCGTGAAGAGCGCGCCCCGCGCGAAGATCGTGCACCGCGTGAAGAACGTGCACCGCGTGAAGAACGCGCTCCACGCGAAGAGCGTGCACCGCGCGAAGAGCGCCAGCCACGCCCGCCGCGTGAAGAGCGCCAGCCGCGCCCTGACGAGCAGGTTGCTGAACAGGCTGCCGAACTCAACGAGGAGCAACTGCCGAACGAAGAGCTGTTGCAGGACGAGCAGGAAAGCGCCGATGGCGAGCGTCCGCGCCGTCGCTCCCGCGGCCAGCGCCGTCGCAGCAACCGTCGTGAACGTCAGCGCAACGCCGATGGCGAGCTGATCGAAGGCGGCGACGACGAAGCCAGCGAAGAGCAGCAGCCACAACAGCACCAGGCTACCCCGCTGGGCGCCGAACTGGCAGCCGGCATCGCGGTCACCGCCGCCGTCGCCACCAGCAACATCAGCGCCGACGCCGAAGCCCAGGCCAACCAGCAGGCAGAACGCGCCAGCGCCGTTGTCGCCGAAGCCCAGGCTGAAAGCAGCGAAGTGGTCCAGGCTGCCGAGCAAACCGAGGCCATCGTGATCGCTCCAGTGGTCGAGCAGCCGGTCAGCGAACCCGTAGTCGCCGCCGAGCCGAGCTTCGAGCCCGCTGTTGAAGTAGCACCACAGCCAGTGATCGAAGAAGCGGTTGCCGAGCAGGTGGCTGTCGTGATCGAAGCTGCACCGGTCGTGGAGGCTCCAGCAGTGGCAGCCGCCGAGATCGAACCAGCGCCGGTCGCCGAAGTGGCTGAAGTTCAGGCTCCGGTTGCCTTCGAAGCGGCTCCGGCCGTCGAGGCCCAGGCTGTTGAAGTACAGGCCGAAGTGGTCGAAGCGCCAGCTGCCAAACCGGCTCCAGTGGTTGCCGAACAGGCACCTGCCGAAGAAGCCGTGGTCGAGCCGGCCCCTGTCATGCTGCCGAACGGCCGCGCGCCGAACGACCCGCGTGAAGTGCGCCGCCGCAAGCGCGAAGCCGAAGCAGCCGCTGCTGCCCTGGCTGCCGCCCAGGCCGCCCCAGCCCTGGAAACCACCGAAGACGAGCACAAGCCTCATCACGGTTGATTCCGGTCGCTGAATGAAAAAGCCCCGCCAGTGCGAACTGGCGGGGCTTTTTCTTTGCCGGGAAAACTTGGCACCGGCTTCGCCGGTGATCGCGGGGCAAGTCGCAGCGGCGCACCGCCGCCCCCACGCTACTGTGTACGTGGGAGCGGGCTTGCCCCGCGATTGCGTCAGTACAGGTTCGGCTCCATCTCCAACTCCACGCCGAACCGTTCAAGGATATCCGCCTGGATCTTCTGCGCCAGCGCATGCAACTGCGCCCCACTCGCCTGGCCATAGTTCACCAGTACCAACGACTGCAAGCGATGCACACCGGCATCGCCATCACGATGGCCCTTCCACCCGGCCTGCTCGATCAACCAACCCGCCGCCAGCTTCACCTGGCCACCTGCCTGCGGATAAGCCACCACGGTCGGGTAAGCGCTACGAATCTGCTCGGCCAGCGCCGCCGTCACCACCGGGTTCTTGAAGAAGCTCCCGGCATTGCCCAATTCAACAGGGTCCGGCAGTTTCTCCCGGCGAATGCTGCAGATCGCATCACTGATGGCCTGCGCGGTCGGCTGCCCGACGCCCTGCTCGGTCAAACGCTGACGCACCGGGCCGTAATCCAGGTGCGCCCGCAACGTCCGGTCAAGGGCAAAACGCACGCGCAGGATCAACCAACGCCCGGGGTTGCGCTTGAACAGACTGTCCCGGTAGCCGAACGCGCACTCCTGCAGCGTGAAATCGCGCAGCTCACCGGTCTCTCGGTCGAGCGCGGTCAGGCCGGCGAAAACGTCCTTGATCTCGACCCCATAAGCGCCGACGTTCTGCATTGGCGCGGCCCCCACGGTGCCAGGGATCAGGCTGAGATTCTCCAGCCCACTCAGGCCTTGGGCCAGGGTCCACTGCACGAAGGGGTGCCAGGGCTCACCAGCCTCGGCCTCCACCACCACCCGCTCGCCATCATCGCTGAGCAGGCGCCGGCCACGGCTGGCCATGTGCAGCACCAGGGCATCGATGTCGCGGGTCAGCAGCAGGTTGCTGCCACCGCCGATCACCAGCACCGGCACCTGCCGCTCGGCGGCCTCGGCCAGGGCCTGACGCGCTTCCTCATCGTCATGGGCCTGGGTGAAGTAACGCGCACGCACATCGATGCCGAAGGTGTTGTAGGGCTTGAGCGATACCTGTTGCTGCCACGCCACCGTCATAACCGCCCCTTGATTTCCACCACCAGCTCGCGGCAGGCCGCCTCGATCAGGTCCAGGACCTGTTCGAAACCTTCGGCACCGCCGTAATAAGGGTCGGGCACTTCATCCAGCGCCGCGCCGTAGCGGCGCAGGAACAGGTCCAACTCGCCCTTGGCGTTGTGCGGGCGCAGTGCCTTGAGGTTGGCCAGGTTGCTGTTGTCCATGGCCAGGATCAGGTCGTATTCAGCGAAATGCGCCGCCTTGACCTGCTGGGCGCGCTGGCGCGACAGGTCGTAGCCACGCGCCAGCGCGGCCTTGCAGGTCCGGCTGTCGGGGGCCTTGCCCACATGCCAGTCACCGGTGCCGGCAGACGCCACATGCACCTGTTCAGCCAGGCCAGCGGCCTCCAGCTGGTGGCGCAACACGCCTTCGGCAGTGGGCGAACGGCAGATATTGCCGAGGCAGACGAACAAAATGCGCATCAGGCCTCCAGCAAGCGCCGCACGCGCTCCAGGTCTTCAGGGGTGTCGACGCCCACGGCCGGGGCTTCGATGGCATCGGCGACGTGGATACGCACGCCATGCCACAGTGCACGCAGCTGCTCCAACGCCTCGGTCTGCTCGAGCCAGCATGGGCCCCAGCCGACGAAGTCCTGAAGGAATCCGACGCGGTAGGCGTACATGCCGATATGGCGACGGTAGGGCACACCCTCGGGCAGCACGTCACGCGCCTTGGCAAAGGCATCGCGGGCCCAGGGCAAAGGTGCACGGCTGAAGGTCAGCGCCAGGCCGTGCTTGTCGCTGGTGACCTTGACCGCGTTGGGGTTGAACACGGTTTCCGGTTCGTGGATCGGCTCGGCCAGCGTCGCGATACCGGCTTCGGGGTGCGCGGCGAGGTTGGCCGCCACCTGGTCGATGATCACCGGCGGGATCAGCGGCTCGTCACCTTGCACGTTGACCACGATGGCATCCGCCGCCAGCCCGAGCTGCGCGGCAACTTCGGCCAGGCGATCGGTGCCCGACTCGTGGTCGGCGCGGGTCAGCAGCACCTCGGCGCCGAACGCCTGGCAGGCCTCGACGATGCTGGCATCGTCGGTGGCGATGACCACGCGCTTGGCGCCGCTCTTACGCGCCTGCTCCCACACATGCTGGACCATCGGCTTGCCGGCAATCGCCAGCAGCGGCTTACCCGGCAGGCGCGTGGAGCGCAGCCGGGCGGGGATCACCACGGTGAAATCCAGGCTCATTTGTCCAGGCGCTCTTCATCGGTCAGGGTGCGCGCCTCGGTTTCCAGCATCACCGGGATGCCGTCGCGGATCGGGTAGGCCAGGCCCGCGCCCTTGCTGATCAGCTCGGTCTTGTCGGCGCTGAGCTTGAGCGGGCCCTTGGTGATCGGGCAGGCCAGGATATCGAGCAGTTTGGTGTCCATGGGGTTTCCTTGAGGCCAGTGGCCGGAAAATGAAAAAGGCTCAGGGGCGGCCGGGCAGCAGGCGGTCCAGCTGTGCGTCGAACCAGGCGGCGAAGGCCGCCGAAGGCAGCGCATCGACCGCCAGGTACCACCAGTCGTCGGCGGCGAAGGGCCGGCACTTCACCGCATCCTTCTCGGTCATCACCAGCGGCAGCGGCGGGCTGAACGACAGCAGCTCACGGCTGTACGGCGCATGGTCGGCGAACGGGTGCGGCAGCGGCTGCCAGTTTAGCCCCTGCAGGGTATTGAAGAAACGTTGCGGGTTGCCGATGCCGGCCACGGCATGCAGCGCCTGGCCCGCAGGAAACAGGTCAAGGTCACGGCGCTCGCCGCTGCGCAGGTTGATCAGCGCGGTGGGCTGCAGGCGAAACGCGAAACCTTGCTCACGGTCGGCCGCGGCGCCATTGAACAACACCGCGTCGGCCTCGTGCAGGCGCTCGGCCGGCTCGCGCAGCGGCCCGGCGGGCAGGCAGCGGCGGTTGCCCAGGCCACGGGCGGCGTCGATCAGCACCAACTCCAGGTCACGGGCCAGGCGATAGTGCTGCATGCCGTCATCGCAGAGGATCAGGTCGGGCGCATCGCTGGCCAGCAGCGCCTGCACGGCGCGAGATCGGTCGGGGTCGATCATCAGCGGCACGCCGGTACGCTGGACGATCAGCAACGGCTCGTCGCCAGCCTGTTCGGCGCTCTGCTTGGCGGCGACGCGCCAGGGGTATTCAGGCGGCTTGGCACCATAACCACGGCTGACCACGCCAACCTTGAGCCCACGCTTTCGGCAGTGCTCGATCAGCCAGAGGATCATCGGCGTCTTGCCGGTGCCGCCAACGGTAATGTTGCCCACTACTATCACTGGCACCGGAGCCCGGTAGCTGGCGCTCTCACCACTGAGGAAGCGCGCGCGCTTGCGCATCACCACCCGGCGGTACAGCGCCTCCAGCGGGCGTAGCAGCGCCAGGGCTGGATGGCCGTTGTACCAGGCGGCGAGCAGGCGGTCGGCGAAGGCCATCAGGGCTTACCCTGCGCAGCCTCGACGGTGGTCATGCGCAACTTGCTGAAGCCGAGCTTGCCGGCCGCATCCATTGCGGTGATCACAGCCTGGTGCGGGGTCTTGCCGTCGGCGCTGATCGCCAGCGGCAGGGTGATGTCACCGCCGGATTCCTTCTCGATCGCTTCGGTCAGGGTGTCCAGGTCGCTCTTGGGCAGCAGGTGGTTGTTCACCGAATACACACCCTCGGCGCTGATGGAGATTTCCACCAGCTTGCCCTGGTCGGCCGGCGCCTGCTCGGCACTGGCGGCCTCGGGCAGTTCGACGCGCAGTTGCGTCTCACGGGTGAAGGTGGTGGTGACCACGAAGAACAGCAGCAGCACGAACACCACGTCGATCAACGACGCCAGGTTGATGTCGACGTTCTCGCGCTGACGGTTGCGCCGGAACTTCACGCCTTGCCTCCGGCCACTTCCACTTCACGGTCGCCCTGCAACACTTCCACCAGTTTGATCGCTTCCTGCTCCATGCCCACCACCAGCTCATCGATGCGGCGCAGCAGGAAACGGTGGAAGAACACCGCCGGGATACCGACCATCAGGCCGGCGGCCGTGGTCACCAGCGCCTTGGAAATACCCCCGGCGAGTACTGCGGCGTTGGCGGTCATCTGCGAGCCCATGAAGGCGCTGAAGATGTCGATCATGCCCAGCACCGTGCCCAGCAGGCCGAGCAGCGGGGCCATGGCGGCGATGGTGCCGAGGGTGCTGATATAGCGTTCCAGCTCGTGGATGACCCGCGAGGCGGCTTCCTCGATGCACTCTTTCATGATCTCGCGGCCATGGCGCGAGTTGGCCAGGCCTGCGGCGAGGATCTCGCCCAGCGGCGAATCGGCGCGCAGGGCCTTGAGCTTGTCACTGGTGAGTTGCTTGTCCTTGATCCACATCCACACCTGGCCCAGCAGGTGCGGCGGGGTGACACGGCTGGCGCGCAGGGTCCACAGGCGCTCAACGACGATTGCCATGGCAACGATGGAACTCAGGATGATCGGCAGCATCATCCAGCCACCGGACTTGACCAATTCCCACACAGTAAGCATCCCCTCGGAAAAAGGCCGCCACTCTACCATACGCGCGCGGGGGGCTCATCTGCCGGAGGTCAGGGAAATCGTAGGGTTCGTCTTGGAATTTGCGGGGTGGCGCAAATCGAGCGCCGCCCGCGCGGCGCATCGCTGGCAAGCCAGCTCCCACATTTGTTTCGGGCCAATTATGCCTGTGAGGGTACCGCTGCCCGCCTTGGTGCATGTCTCAAGTCAAGCGCAGGACCTTCAGCGCCCACTTCAATACCGAGTCGAACCAACAAGGCGGACAGGGGTGAAATCACAGGAGTGACTGGCCCGAAACAGATGTGGGAGCTGGCTTGCCAGCGATGCGCCGCGCGGGCGGCGCTCGATTTGTGCCCCACCACAACGCCCAAGGCATGCACTCCAAACATCCAGCAAATGTTCATTCCTGATCGCGCCAGAACCGCCGCTGCCCCCGCGCGCCCTCCACCCCACCATGGCGCCCCAACCACAACCGCAGTGCGCCCTCCAAGGCCGTGTCATGAATGCTCATACCCTGCCGCCGATAGCGCTCGATCACCTGCGGATGAGGATGCCCGAACCCATTGTGCCGCCCGCGCGATATCAACACCCCTCGTGGGGCCATGGCCCTGATGAGCGCCTCGCTGGACGACGTGCGGCTGCCATGATGCGGCGACTGCAGCCAGTCGATACGCGGATCCTCCGTCGCGGCCAGCCAGGCCCGCTCGGCCCCGGCCTCCATGTCGCCTGCCAGCAACAACCGCTCGCCATTGGCCTCGACCCGCAGCACACAGGAACGCTCATTGCTGTTGGGCCCGCCCGGCCAGTGCCAGAGCTCGAAATCGACACCATCCCACTGCCAGCGCTCGCCACTCTTGCAGGGCTGGCCGTGCAAGCCTGCCGCCAACGCCATCGCTTCGCCGGCCAGCACCCGTTTCACCGGCAGCCCGCGATGAACGGCCCCGGCGCCCCCGGCATGGTCGGCATGGGCATGGCTGATCAGCATCAGGTCCAACTGCCGCACCCCAAGCTTGCGCAAGGTCGGCAGCACCACGCTTTCGCCCAGGTCGCTCTCTCCCATCGCAGGCCCGGCGTCATACAACAGGCTGTGCTGGCGGGTGCGCAGCAACACCGCCAGCCCTTGGCCAACGTCCAGTTGCCAGACTTCGACCTGACCATGCGGCACCTGCTCACGTGGCGCCCACAGGGCCAGCAACAGGACCGCACCCGGCACACGCAAGGGCACGCCCCGAGGCAACAGCACCAGCAACGCGCCAAGCCCCACCAGCAGCCCGGCCCACAGCGGCAGTGGCTCGCCAATCCACGCCGGCACCAGCCCTGCCACCTGGGCAAGCCAGCCAAACAGGCCGTGCAGCGAAGCGCCCGCCAGCCACAACAGCCCCTCCCCCAGCCAGGGCAGCGGCAACAGCGCGGTACCGAGCAAGGCCAAGGGCAGCACCGCCAGGCTCAGCCACGGTACCGCCAGCAGGTTGGCCAGCGGCGCCGTAAGGCTGATCGGCAGGCCCAGCGCCAACAACACCGGCAGTAGGCCCACGGCGATCACCCATTGCGCCCGCGTCCAGGCCTGCCAAGGCTGCCAGGCGCCCAGCCGGGCGGAAAAACACAGCGCCAGCACCGCCACGGCGGCGAACGACAGCCAGAAGCCCGGCAACAGGCTGGCCAGCGGCTCGACCAGCAACACCCCCAGCAGCGCCAGCAACAAGGGCAGCACCACGCCCAGCTGGCGAAAGCGCAGGCGCCACAGCAGTACCACCGCCAGCATCAGGCAGGCACGCTGTACCGGCACGCCAAAACCCGCCAGCCAGCCGTACAGCAGCGCCGCCCCCATGGCCAGGCCGCAGGCCCAGGGCAACCAAGGCAGGCGTCGCGGCCAGGCGCCCAGGCGGGCCAGCCCGGCCACCCCGCCATAGACCAACCCGGCCAGCAGCCCGATATGCTGCCCGGAGATCACCAGCAGGTGGACCGTGCCGGTGGCTTGCAGGGCCTGCCAGTCCTGGCGCGCCAGCCCCGCGCCATCGCCCAGCACCAGCGCCGCCAGGGCCGCCTCACGCCCATGGGCGTCGACCGCCAGCAAGCGTTGGCGGATACCGTCACGCCAGTCATGGGCGGGAGCGCCCAGCCGCTCACCCGCCTTGACCGTGCCGGTCGCGCCGATCCGCCGTGCCAGCAGGGTAGCCTCGCGGTCCGGGCCATGGGGGTTGAGCAACCCATGCGGGCGCCGCAAGTTGACCGCCAGCCGCCAGCGCTCCCCGCCGCGTAACCCAGGGCCATCGAACCAGCTCAGTTGCAACCGCTGCGGCAACTCGGCCCGACGCGAGCTGGCCTGCTCCAGCTCGAAGCGCACACCGTGCTCGGTGCGCGCCGGCAGGCCGACCACCCGCCCCTCCAGCCACAAGGTACGCCCGTCCAGTGCCGCGGCCAGCCGATCATCCAATACCTGCTGCGCCGACCAGCACGCCCAGCACAGCCCCAACAGGTAACAGCCAAGCGGCCAGCCTCGCGTACGCAGGCAGGCCAGCCCCAGCAATGACAATGCAAGCAACCACCCGACCGGTGGCAGAGCAGGCAGAAAGCGCAGGCTCAACAGCCCGAGCGCGAGCGCAAGCATCCCTGTGCGCATGAGATAGAGCTCCAGAAGCGAAAAACGCCCCTGAGGCTTAGCTGATCAAGAGGGAAATTTTGCTAAACAATTGTCACAAACTCTGAACGAGGCTGCGATTCAATCAAGGCATACTGACGCCCTTCAACCCCGCCGGGAGCCCACATGCCGCGCCGTCTGTTCAAACGCTACATGCCGGACCCGACCAGCATCCGGGAGCACAAGTCGTTACGCTTTTTCGGCAAGCTGCTCCACGACCCCAACCTCTGGCACCTCAACCGCCACTCGGTGGCGCGGGCCATGGGCGTCGGGCTGTTCGCGGCATTGATCCCCATCCCCATGCAGATGCTGCTGGCCGCCGCCCTGGCGATCCCGGTACGCGGCAACCTGCCCATCGCGGTGAGCCTGGTGTGGCTGACCAACCCGCTGACCATGCCGCCAGTGTTCTTCGTCACCTACATGACCGGCGCCTGGCTGATGCAGGTACCGCCACGCACGCTGCCCGAAGAGATCACCGTCGACTGGGTCACCGACCAGCTGGCAACGCTGTGGCAACCCTTCCTGCTGGGCTCGGTGGTGTGCGGGGTGGTGCTTGGCGTACTCGCCTACTTCACCACCCAGTTCTACTGGCGCTGGTGGGTGGGCCGGCAGTGGCGCCGGCGCCAGTGCCGCTGCCTACGCCCGCATGCCGCGGCCGCTGACCAGCAGGCGGATACACAGCAGGTAGAGCAGCGCGGTAGCCACCAGCATGAAGGTGATCGCGGTGCCAATGCTGATGTCCGACACCCCTAGGATGCCGTAGCGGAACGAGTTGACCATGTGCAGCACCGGGTTGGCCAACGACACGGTCTGCCAGAACGGCGGCAGCAGGGTGATCGAGTAGAACACCCCACCCAGGTAGGTCAGCGGCGTCAACACGAAGGTCGGGATGATCGAGATATCGTCGAAATTGCGCGCAAACACCGCGTTGACGAAGCCCAGCAGCGAGAAGATGGTCGCGGTCAGCAACACCACCACCACGGTCACGCCCAGGTGATGCACCTGCAAGTGGGTGAAGAACAGCGACAGGATCGTGACGATCACCCCCACCGCCAAGCCACGCAGCACACCGCCCAATACGTAGCCGACCAGGATAATGTGCGGCGACACCGGCGACACCATCAGCTCTTCGATGGAGCGCTGGAACTTGCTGCCGAAGAAGCTCGATACCACGTTGCCGTAGGAGTTGGTGATCACCGACATCATGATCAGCCCCGGCACGATGTACTCCATGTAGGTGAAACCCCCCATGTCGCCGATCTGCCGACCGATCAGGTTGCCGAAGATCACGAAGTACAACACCATGGTGATCGCCGGCGGCAGCAGGGTCTGCGGCCAGATACGCAGGAAGCGCCGCACTTCGCGGTAGACGATGGTGTTCAGGGCCACCCAGTTGGTGCGCAGCTCCACACTCATACGGCCACCTTCGACAGGTTTTTTTCCACCAGGGACACGAACAGCTCCTCGAGTCGGTTGGTCTTGTTGCGCAGGCTCTGCACCTCGATGTTCTTCAGCGCCAGCTGGCCGAACAGCGCGGTGATACCGATTTCCTTCTCTACCTGCACTTCCAGGGTGTGCGGGGTGATCAGCCGGCACGGGTAGCCGTGCAGCTCAGGCGCAGCGGGCAGGTCGTGCTTGAGGTCGAGCACGAAGGTCTCGACATGCAGCTTGCCCAGCAGCTGGCGCATGCTGGTGTTCTCGACGATGGTGCCGTGGTCGATGATGCCGATGTTGCGGCACAGCTGCTCGGCCTCTTCGAGGTAGTGGGTGGTGAGGATGATGGTGATGCCCTTCTGGTTGAGCTCGGTGAGGAAGCTCCACATCGAACGGCGCAGCTCGATGTCCACCCCCGCGGTCGGCTCGTCGAGGATCAGCAGGCGCGGTTCGTGGATCAGCGCCCGGGCGATCATCAAGCGGCGCTTCATGCCCCCGGACAGCGAGCGCGACTGCACGTCACGCTTGTCCCACAGCCCCAGTTGGGTCAGATACTGCTCGGCACGCTCCTTGGCCAGCTTCGGCGGGATGCCGTAGTAGCCCGCTTGCGTGACGACGATGTCGAAGGTCTTCTCGAACTGGTTGAAGTTGAACTCCTGGGGTACCACGCCCAGGCAGCGCTTGAGCGCCGCAGGCTCGCGGTCCAGGTCGTGGCCGAACACGTTGACCGTGCCACTGGTCTTGTTCACCAGGGTGGAGAGGATGCCGATGGTGGTGGACTTGCCGGCGCCATTGGGGCCGAGCAAGGCGAAGAAATCGCCTTCGGCGACATCCAGGTCGATCCCCTTGAGGGCCTGGAAGCCGTTGCCGTAGGTCTTGGTCAGCTGTCGGATGGACAGGGCGGAACTCATAGCGGGTCACGTACCGGATAAAGAATGGTTCAGGACACGCCAGGCAAAGTCACTGGCGCAGTGAGTGCGGCCATGGTGCAAGGGCCGGCCGCACAAGTACAGTCACATCTATTGATAATGACTATCGAAGTGGCGTCACGTCAGGGCGGTCATCACCGCGGCCTGGTAGGCCGGGCGCTGTTTCAGGCGCTGGTACCAGGCTTCGAGGTGGTACATCGCCGGGCGCTCGATGGGCATTTCGAACCAGGCGTAGATGAAGCTGCCCAGGGGGATGTCGCCCATGCCGATCTGCTCACCGGACAGGTAGGGCTGTTTGGCCAGGGTTTCGTCGGCGATGGCCAGCAACTGGGCGCACTGCTTGTGCGCGGCGTTGATCGCCACCCAGTCGCGCTGGTCTTCGGGGGTGCGCAGCAGGCCCCAGAACAATGGGCGGAACGGGGTGGCGAAGGACGAGGTGGTCCAGTCCATCCACTTGTCCGCCAGGGCACGTTGGCGTGGGTCGTCGAGGTACCAGCCCTGCTCCTGGCCGTACTCGGCGCACAAGTAGCGGACGATGGCGTTGGACTCCCACAGCACCAGGTCGCCGTCTTCGAGCATCGGCACCAGGCCGTTGGGGTTGAGGGCGCGGTAGTGGGGTTCGTTGACCACGCCGAAGGCGCCGCCGGCGTCGATGGATTCAAAGTCCAGGCCCAGCTCGTGGGCGATCCACAGCGCCTTGCGCACATTGCTTGAGTTCTTGCGGCCCCAGATCTTTAGCATGGCGATGTCCTTATGAATGCGGGAGGGGGGACAGTCTACTCCAAGCGTTTTTCGCTGCCAGTGAAACCCGGGGGCCGCTGCGCGGCCCTTTCGCGACACAAGGCCGCTCCTACAGAGGATCGCGTAACCCTGTAGGAGCGGCCTTGTGCCGCGAAAGGGCTGCGCAGCAGCCCCAGCATTCTCAAAGGTTGTCAGATTTTTCCGAACCTGAAACCAAATGCTTCAGCCAGCGGAGCTTGGGAACTATCCTACACACCTGCCGGAAGCAGCCGCGTTGTCGGGAAGATACCCCAGGGATAACTTCACCCGGTCGCCACATTTGGTGACCGGGTGTGAGAACCCGACCACATATGACAACCAGCGGTTCCCTAATGGTGGCCGTGTGCGGGCAGACTTCGGTCTGGCCGGGTTTGTCCTATGTCCCGGTTTCTCACCTCGTACACGGCCGCCACCCTCACCTCGTGAGAAAGGATCTGGATGGTGGTTTTCAATGACCGCATAGGACTCTTTATCATAAAAAAAATCGTCCCCGACCCACCCCGCTTCTTCCCCTACCTAACCGTCTCCCCCGACCTCACCCCCGATGCCGCCCGCACCGAAGCCACCCGCCTGATGGCCTGCCTGCGCGAAGTCCTCGACCTGTACTTCGACAACGACCGCGAAGAACAACGCCAGACCCTGCTGAACACCTGCGTCTACCTGAACCAGCTGCTCTACCCCCTGATCCGCCACGAAACGGGAGCACGGCCATGACCGCTCCGACCAACCATGGCAGCACCTCAGGCACCACCCCCTGCCTGGAGCTGTTCCGCATCCAGCCCGGCATCCCCTTCCAGCACGCCTTCGACGAGTTGTCGGTACTGCTTGGCTGCATCCGTCACCTCACCTGCGAAGCCGAAATGGAAAACGACATGCTCGCCGGCAGTTCGGCGCGCATCCTCAGCGCCATGGCCAAGGCGCTGATCGATGACATGGAGCTGGGGATGAATCGCTCCGATTGATCCAATGGCCTCATCGCGGGGCAAGCCCGCTCCCACGATTGGAATGCAGTTCACATGGGTGGGAGCGGCGGTTCGCCGCTGCGACTTGCCCCGCGATGGCCAAACGAACTCTTGGCGCCCCGCCGTGTCAGTCCTCCTAGCCCGTCTAAGCTCTGTGGGTCGGCTGAATGCCCCCCGGTTTCAAGGAGGAAGGATCATGTTGCTGTTGTGGTTGCTGGTACTGGTATTGGGCGCTGCGTACCTCACGCACCGTCGCTTGCCCCCTTTGCAGATCCTCGCGGCGATGGCCGCCTACACCTTGCTGATGGGCCTGTTCAGCCATGCCCCCGGCTGGCTGCTGACGCTGATCTGGGCAGTGATCGCCATAAAAGTCGCCTTCATCGCCCTGCCCGAAATACGCCGCAAGCTGTTCACCGCGCCCCTGTTCAAGTGGTTCCAGCGCACCCTGCCGCCCATGTCGCAAACCGAACGCGAAGCCATCGACGCCGGCACCGTGTGGTGGGACGGCCACCTGTTCAGTGGGCGCCCGGACTGGAACACCCTGCTCGACTACCCGACCCCGAAACTCAGCGATGAAGAACAAGCCTTCATCGACGGCCCCACCGAAGAACTATGCGCCATGGTCAGCGACTGGCAGATCGGCCAGGACCTCGACCTGCCCCCCGAAGCCTGGGCGCATATCAAGCAGCATGGCTTCTTCGCCCTGATCATCCCCAAGGAGTACGGCGGCAAAGGGTTCAGCGCCTACGCCCACTCGCAGGTGGCGATGAAACTGGCCACCCGCAGCGGCGACCTGGCCTCGACGGTGATGGTGCCCAACTCCCTGGGCCCCGCCGAACTGCTGCTGCACTACGGCACCGATGAACAACGCAACCACTACCTGCCGCGCCTGGCCCGTGGTGACGAGATCCCCTGCTTCGCCCTCACCGGCCCGCTGGCCGGCTCCGACGCCGGCGCCATGCCCGATACCGGCATCGTCTGCAAAGGCCAGTGGAATGGCGAAGAAGTCATCGGCCTGCGCCTGAACTGGGAGAAGCGCTACATCACCCTGGGCCCGGTCGCCACCTTGCTGGGCCTGGCGTTCAAGGCCTACGACCCGGACCACCTGCTCGGCGATCAGGAAGAACTGGGCATCAGCCTGGCCCTGATCCCCACCGACACCCCGGGGGTGGAAATCGGCAAGCGCCACCTGCCGATGGGCGCCGCCTTCATGAACGGCCCCAACAGTGGCAAGGATGTGTTCGTGCCGCTGGAGCAGCTCATCGGCGGGCAGCAGATGCTCGGCAAGGGTTGGATGATGCTGATGAACTGCCTGTCGGTGGGCCGCTCCATCTCGCTGCCCGCAGTCGGCACCGGCGCGGCCAAGTACACCAGCCTGGTCACCGGCCAGTACGCGCGTGTTCGCGAGCAGTTCAACGTGCCGCTGAACGCCTTCGAGGGCATCCAGGAATCCCTGGCACGCATCGGCGGCAATGCCTGGCTGATGGACAGCGCCCGCCTGCTCACCGCCAAGGCCGTGGACCTGGGCGAAAAACCCTCGGTGCTCTCGGCGATCCTCAAGTATCACCTCACCGAACGCGGCCGCGAATGCATCCAGCACGCCATGGACGTGCACGGCGGCAAGGGCATCATCATGGGCCCGAACAACTACCTGGGACGCAACTGGCAGGGCGCGCCGATCTTCATCACCGTCGAGGGGGCCAATATCCTCTCGCGCAACCTGATGATTTTCGGCCAGGGCGCCATCCGCTGCCACCCGTTCGTGCTCAGGGAAATGGCCCTGGTCGGGCGCGAAGACCACGACCACGCACTGAAGGAATTCGACGACCTGCTGATGCAACACATCCTGTTCGCCGCTGGTAACGCCGCCAGCACCCTGGTGCTGGGCCTTGGCCTGGGGCATTTCGAGAAGGTGCCGGGCGACGCCCTGAGCCAGGGCTACTTCCGCGCCCTCAACCGCCAGGCGGCGGCCTTCGCCCTGCTGGCCGACCTGTCGATGATGCTGCTCGGCGGCGCACTCAAACGCCGCGAACGGCTCAGCGCCCGGCTGGGCGATGTGCTCAGCTACCTGTACCTGGCCAGCGCCGCGCTCAAGCGCTACCACGACCTGGGCTCGCCCGAGCACCTGCGCCCGTTGTTGCGCTGGGCGCTGGAGGAAAGCCTGGGCAAGGCCGAGCAGGCCCTGGATGCGCTGCTGGACAACTTCCCCAACGCCTTCATCGGCTGCGCCCTGCGCCTGCTGGTGTTCCCGTTCGGCCGCCGCCACACCGGGCCCAGTGACGAACTGGATGCCGAAGTGGCCGCACTGATCGGCCGCTGCAAAGGCGACCCGGCGCTGGAAGAGCTGCTGGCGGGTTGCTTCAGACCTCAGGCCGACGGCGACCCGGTAGCCGCACTGCAGACAGCCTGCGACCTGCTGGACGATGCCGCCCCGCTGCACAAGGCGCTGCATCAGGCCATCAAGGAAGGCAAAGTGCAGGCGGCCCCCGGGCAATCGGTGATCGACGCCGCGATCGAAGCGGGCGTGTTGCAGGCGGAGGAAGGCCAGCGCCTGCATCAGGCCGAGCAGGCAAGGCGGGTGGTGATCGATGTGGATGCGTTCGACAAGGCGCAACTGGAGCCTGTGACAGGCAAGATTCGCTGATCAATAGCGGGGCCGCTGTGCGGCCCTTTCGCCGGTGATGAGGCCGGCACCAGCGACACAAGACGGTGCCCTGACGATCAACGCCGAGTGCCTCACCCGCCCAATCTGCGTATACTCCGCCCCCCGTTTCAACCACCCCGAGGACCGCCGCCATGGCCAACCCCCACCTGGAATACCACCTGCAACTGCTCCACCACCTGCGCACCATCCTGGCCGCGCTGGGTGAAGCCGAACAGGTTCCGGAGGAAAGCCACGCCCTGTTCCTCGAGCGCTTCGACGAGCTGCTCACCCTGCTGCCCCAGGACCCGCTGCAAAGCCAGTACCTGGGCCAGGACCTGATCTGCCAGGTGATCCAACGCTATCCCCAGATCGCCCATCTGGTACCGCGTGATCTGCTGTGGTTCTTTGGCGGGGATTGCCTGCACTTCATGCCGGATGAAGAGCTGGCTCTGTATCAGACACTCGAGGAAAACCGCTACGAGGCAGAACAGAAGGGTGAAAAGTTTGATTGGCATCAAGAGAAGCAACGACTGAACACATCCGCCGAAGGCGATATTCACTAGGCTCTGTCTGAAATCCCAAGAAACTGAAATGTGCCCTCGGAACAGCCTGGGTTCTGTACAGTCGCCGGCCATCTACGGAAAGGAATTCTGTGATGGCAAAGCGTTATGAACTCTCGGATGAAGCGTGGGCAGTGGTCGCCGACCTCTTTACGGCGGCCCACGTCAGGGGCAGGCCCCGCAGCAGTGATCGCTTGATGCTCGATGGTGTGCTCTGGGTGCTCTGCTCAGGAGCAGCCTGGCGAGATATGCCCGAGCGCTTCGGGTCTTGGGCGACGGTCTATCACCGCTTCCGACTCTGGCGAAACCGCGGAACATTCGATCAGATGCTCAGACGATTGCACCTCAGAGTCAATGACAAAGGCTTGATCGATCCCCACACCTGGATGATCGATTCGACCGCTGTTCGAGCAACCCGTGCTTCATCTGGAGCGCGGAAAAAAGGGGGCCTGACGAGCCTGCCGATCACGCTCTAGGCCGCAGTCGCGGCGGCCTGACAACCAAAATCCATATGCTCTGCGACGCCAACGGGATACCGTTGCGCTTCCTTCTCTCTGGCGGCCAAGCCAGCGACATCAGCTATGTCCAGCCGTTGCTTGATGATGTCAGCATCCCGACAAACCAGCGTGGTCGTCCACGCAAACGATGCAAATGGTTGCTGGCTGACAAAGGCTACGACGCCGAGGCCTTGCGCCGTTACTGCGATCGATATCGGATGCAGCCGGTCATTCCGCTGCGCTCAATGAAACGCAAGCCCAAACCCGGCTTGCCGAGACTGTTTGATCGCCCCAAATATCGACAGCGCAACATCGTCGAACGCATGTTCGGCTGGCTAAAAGAGAACCGCCGAATCGTCACGCGCTTCGACAAACTCGCAAAAAGTTATGCCGCAATGGTCTCGCTGGCTTGCGTCATGCGGTGTATGCGACGGCTTTTTTCAGACAGAGCCTAGTGTCCTGTCTCGGAAATACGTTCTCTTTTGGCGAGTGGCTTGGGTGTTCGGGCAAGGCGCCGCGACGAGTCATAGCAGGGCTATGGCGAGGAGTGGCAACGCCGGCCGGACGCCCAAGACGCCTGTCCCTTACAGATCAGCGGAAGCCAAGGTAGATCACCCCTTGAAATGCAACGACCCATGGCAAGATAAAACTTGCCATGGGTCGTATTGATTGCGATCAGAACACGCTTACGTCAGTATCTAATTCTCGTACATGACAACTTCCCGTAGACCTGACTATCACCCCCTCGCAGGTTCTTGTATTCAAGTTTTACACCTGGCGCAACGACAGTTCCTTCTTCCCGATCAAACACAGCCTGAAGCTCTAACTCACCGGTGGTGGTTGGATTCTGTGTGGTGCGGACTTCAAAAATCCAGTTCCCGTCGGTTTCCCGGCATTGCCTATCGTCATAAAACCGCACAAGCACGCCTGAGGGAACGCCATCAAAACTAAAATACCTGGCCTGATCGCTCTTACAAGTCGTATCCCCCATAGCATATGTATAATCTCCCTCCTTCGGTATCAGCTGGCATTTATCACCGGTGTAACCAACTTTTTCCGAAATTTTTATAGCGCCAAGATCCCCAGCATCCTTAGCCCTATAACTCCCCGCCTCCTGAGCAAAAGAGATGACAACCACCGAGGCCGTAGCCAGTGTAAAAATAACAAGGCCTTTAATATAGTTCATGAGGCTTACTCCTTCATAGAGGCTACGGTGAGTTCAGCCAACGGCCCTGCCGGCGAAGTACTGATACGCGTTCCTCCATCGCCCGTCTTGAGCGCGGTCAATTCATCGCCCAGATAGAAGCGTTGTTCTTCATCCGTACCCATCAGGATGTTCTGAGGATTATAGAAGTACGAGACAATTTGTTGTTGTTCCTCGCTCACGGACAACAGCTGATTAAGTGCATTGTACTTGAGCGCACGGCCCTGCTCATCTTTAACCAGATTGCCATTCTCGTCATACTCCAGAACAATTTCTTCCGGGTAGCCGTTCAACGTGCGCACCGACGGATCCGTGGCTTTATTGGTGATTCTGCTCAACTGCGCCGGGTCGTCGCCCTCAAAGTGGTAAGTTGCAGTATTCGAGCCACCGACAAACGTAGTCACCACTTCAGTGATATTATCCAAGGCATCGAAGGTAAACACCTGCCCGGTAATATAGTTGCCATAGGGGTCTTGTGGCTGATAGGGATCATTATCAACCCCACGACCGCTGAAGGTGTACTTCTCCAGGCGCTGGCGCTTGTCGTACTCATACGTTTCGACCCGCAGGTTTACCCCCTTCTCAGACAACGTACGCTTCTTCAAGGCGTCCACATCGTCGTAGAGCTGTATGAGCGTCTGCACCATCGACCCTGCCGTAAACTTGCGTTCGATCTCGCGGTCGAACTCGTCATATTTCAACTCGGTAGCCAGTGACTGACCAGCCTCTCGATCGTGCGTGGTATACGACTGCAGTTGCCCAAGTTCGTAGTAAGTAAAGTCGGTTTCCAGCAACACCTTGCCGGCCCTGTCCTTCAGCGTGGTCTTTTTCAACTGCCCGGTAGGGTAGTAGTCGTTAGTCTGGATTTGGCCCAGCACATCGGTGTACTTAAGCAAGCGGCCTCGGTGGCTGTAAACATAGTGCTGGGTTTGTGGCTCACCGATCGGCGGCGCGTCCTCATCGCCACTCTCGTGCTGTGTCCAGGTCTCACTTTTGATCTGGCCGGTCTGGTGATACTCGCATTTGAGCTTCTGCCAGTGTCGCTCACCTTCGGCTGGCATGGTCCAACCGTCCAGGCGTGCATTCTTCTTGTCGTAGTTGTAGATCACCGCAAGCTCACCAGCAGTAGCCCCCATCACGCGCGATGCGGGGTTCTCGCTGAGCTTGAGCTCATAGGTATAATGAATCTCGCCTTCGGGCGTGCTCACGGTCTTGGGTTTGCGTACCCCGGCATCATAGATATACGCCTGCTCTCTGCCTCCGGTGTTGGAAAGCGCCATCCTGCCCAACCCATCGAAGCCCTGGGTACCCAGTTCCTTCACCTCGGCCAAGGCCGATTGCTGCACGGCGATAGTGATCGGCAAGTCTTCACCACTGTGCTCTGCATAGGTTCGCAGCACGAAGGCACCATCAGGCAATACAGTCTTGACGTTGCGGTTGAAGGGGTCATAGGCAAAACCCGTAGTCCGTTTGACCGTATCACCCACCACCTGCTCAACCAACCGACCGAGCCCATCATGGCCATTGACCTGCAGACTGAGCCGGCCATTGCGCAGATCGCGCCGCTCAATCCGATCCTGCTCGTTGAACCGATTGAGCCAAATCTCGGTAACGCCAGTCTTCTTCGGATTCGCTCCCGAGCCTTCCTCTCGCCAGCTCGACACCCGCTTGCCCTTGCTCTCAGGCGTGCCAACCGGATCGTTCTCTTCGATCAACTTGACGTTGTCGGGCCCCGTCACCGCGCGCTGCTGGCCCCAGATGTCGTATTCGAACGTCGATTTCAGTGGCACAAGTGTCTTCTCATGCCAGTCGTACTCGGTCTGCTCGGTCAATTGCCCAAGCGTGTTGTAGACGGCGGTATACAGCAAACGGTAGTTGCCCGCGTCAAAGTCCTTATCCTGACGCTCTTCTTTCACCACACGATTGAGGCCGTCAAGCGTGGTACGAGTGATGACCTCGTTGACATCCTGCCGGGTCTGCTGCGCCTGATCGGTGGGTTTGCTGCACAAGGTGTAGGTGTAATGGCGTGTCGCCTTGAAGGCGTCATCTGCAGGTGCCACGGTTTCGGCCGTTACCCGGCGCAACTGATCGTACTCGTAGTGGATCTGCACATCGTTGTCGTCCGCATTGAGCACTGGCTCGCCGGTAAGCAGCGAATGGGTCAAGGTCATGGTCTTCTGCCGTGACTCCTCCGGGCTGCCGCCGTCCTTGTGGTCCCAGCCGGTCACGGTCTGGAAGGTCGTCAGCACTGGCTCGTCATCGAGC
>NZ_JBDJLM010000017.1:0-78880 GCF_039673365.1 Pseudomonas sp. TWI923
GCGCAGCGTAGGGGCCGTATGATGGGAGCGAGCGGCTTTGGTTACTTTGGCCAAGACCAAAGTAACCCGCCGTAAGGGCGGAAAGGTGACTACGCGTCGACATCACAAATGAATGCGCATACAACTACAAAAACCAACCAACCAACCAACCAACCAACCAACCAACCAACCAACCAACCAACTAACCAACTAACCAAAGGCCAGTCACCGCGCCTCCATGTGAGCAATCATCAACTGCACACTCTCATTCCCACGAAACTCATTCACATCCAACTTGTAAGCCAACTCCACCCACCGCACCGTAGGATTCGGCCAAACCTCCCGATCAATCCCAAAGGCAATCCCATCCAACCGCACCGAACCACACTCGCTTTTGAGCACCACCTTCAGATGCCGCTCACCGACAACCCGCTGTTCGACCAGCTGAAACACCCCATGGAACAACGGCTCAGGAAAGTGCTGCCCCCAAGGCCCGGCATTACGCAAAGCCCGCGCCAGGTCCAGATGAAACTCCTCGACCGCCAAGGCCCCATCCGACAGCAACCGCCCCGTCAGGTCCTCCTCCCGCAATTGCCGACGAACCTCCTCGTCGAACGCCTCGGCAAACGCCGGGAAGTTCGCCTCGGGCAACGACAACCCCGCCGCCATGGCATGCCCACCGAACTTGCTGATCAACGCCGGGTGGCGCGCCGCCACCGCATCCAGCGCATCACGGATATGAAACCCCGCCACCGAACGCGCAGAACCCTTGAGCATCCCCTCCCCGGCATCGGCAAAAGCGATGGTCGGGCGGTGGTAACGCTCCTTCAGGCGCGAGGCCAGAATACCGATCACCCCTTGGTGCCAATCGGCATCGAACAGGCACAGGCCATAGGGCATCGATTCGACCGGCAGGTCCTTGAGCTGCGCCAGGGCTTCGCGCTGCATGCCCTGCTCGATGGACTTGCGGTCCTGGTTCAGGCCATCCAGTTGCTGGGCCATGTCCAATGCCAGCGCTGCGTCATCGCACAGCAGGCATTCGATGCCCAGGCTCATGTCGTCCAGGCGCCCGGCGGCGTTGAGCCGTGGGCCGAGGATGAAACCCAGGTCGGTGGAGGTGATGCGCCGATGGTCGCGGCGGGCCACCTCGAGGATCGCCTTGAGCCCGGGGCGGGCGCGGCCAGCGCGGATGCGCTCAAGGCCCTGGTGCACCAGGATGCGGTTGTTGGCATCCAGCGGCACCACGTCGGCGACGCTGCCCAGCGCGACCAGGTCGAGCAGTTCACCGATATTCGGCTGCGGCTGGCTGTCGTAGCGGCCGAGGCTGCGCAAGCGCGCACGCAGGGCCATCAGCACGTAGAAGATCACCCCCACGCCCGCCAGCGACTTGCTCGGGAACGCGCAGCCTGGCTGGTTCGGGTTGACGATGGCATCGGCATCGGGCAACTGCTGGCCCGGCAGGTGGTGGTCGGTGACCAGCACCCTGAGCCCGGCCGCCTTGGCCGCTGCCACGCCTTCGACGCTGGAGATGCCGTTATCCACGGTGATCAGCAGCTGCGGCTGGCGCTGCAACGCCACTTCGACGATCTCGGGGGTCAGGCCGTAGCCGTATTCGAACCGGTTGGGCACCAGGTAATCAACATGCGCCGCGCCCAGCAGGCGCAGCCCCAGCACACCGACGGTGCTGGCGGTGGCTCCGTCGGCGTCAAAGTCGCCAACGATGAGGATGCGCTGGCGCTGATCGAGGGCTTCGACCAGCAGGTCCACCGCCGCCTCGATGCCCTTGAGCTGCTGGTACGGCAGCAGCCGGGCCAGGCCTTTGTCCAGTTCGGCTTCGGACTGCACGCCACGGGCGGCGTACAGGCGGGTCAGCAAGGGCGGCAGGTTGCCCAGGAATGGCAGGGTCGACGGCAGGGGGCGGGGTTCGATACGCATGGGGTCTTCGGTAATCAGTGTCAGGGGCGGCTCAGCCGCGCTCGCCAAGCAGCCACTCCAGCTGCACTTCGTGCTGGCCGCGGTCGTCGGTGACGAAAATGGTGCCTTCGCTGATCATCACGTCCCACTTGATGGTACGAGGCATGTCGGTGGCCAGGGTCTCCAGCACCTCTTGCGGCACAGCGGCGATGTTCAGGTTTTTCAGACCCTTGACCGCATCACCCACCTTGGTCCGCCACACCCGCAGGCTGCCGTAGGCCAGCAGGCTGGTGCGTTCAGTGCGGCGCGAGCACCAGGTCAGGCGCTCGGCATCCGGCTGGCCGACTTCGATCCAGTGCAGGATGCGGTCGTCCAGGCTCTTTTCCCACAGTGGGGCTTCGTCGACATCCGACAGGCCACGGCCAAACGACAGCTGCTCGTTGTACCAGATGGCATAGGCCAGCAAGCGCACGGCCATGCGTTCCTCGGTCTCCGAAGGGTGACGGGCGATGGTCTGACGGACGCTCTCGTACACGCCGCGATCAAGGTCGGTCAGATTCAGTTCGAATTTGTAGGTGGTGGACGGCTGGGCCATGGGCGCGGGGCTTCGTAGAAAAGAAAGTCGCACAGTTTAACCGATCTGGCAGACGAAGGCCCTTGCGCATCGCGAGTGCGCCGCGACAGTACCTGCCACTGCCGAGCTGTGATACAACCTGCGTTTACGCCCAGCTGCCACGGATGCCCCATGCCCACGCCCAGCAAACCCCTCGCCGGCCTGAAAGTGATCGAACTCGGCACCCTGATCGCCGGCCCGTTCGCCTCGCGCATCTGCGCCGAGTTCGGTGCCGAGGTGATCAAGGTCGAGTCGCCCGACGGCGGCGACCCGCTGCGCAAGTGGCGCAAGCTGTATGAAGGCACGTCGCTGTGGTGGTTCGTGCAGGCGCGCAACAAGCAGTCGCTGACCCTCAACCTCAAGCATCCGGAAGGCCGCGAGGTGCTCAAGCGCCTGCTGGCCGAGGCCGACGTCCTGATCGAGAATTTCCGCCCCGGCGTGCTGGAAAAACTCGGCCTGGGCTGGGATGTGCTGCACGCGCTGAACCCGCGCCTGGTGATGGTGCGCCTGTCGGGCTTCGGCCAGACCGGCCCGATGAAGGACCAGCCAGGCTTTGGCGCGGTGGGCGAGTCGATGGGTGGGCTGCGCTACATCACCGGTTTCGAGGACCGCCCGCCAGTGCGCACGGGGATCTCCATCGGTGATTCGATCGCCGCCCTGTGGGGCGTGGTCGGCGCGCTGATGGCCCTGCGTCACTGCGAGGTGAACGGCGGCCAGGGCCAGGTGGTGGACGTGGCACTGTACGAGGCGATCTTCGCCATGATGGAGAGCATGGTCCCGGAGTTCGACGTGTTCGGTTTCATCCGCGAGCGCACCGGCAACATCATGCCCGGCATCACCCCCTCCTCCATCCACACCACCGCCGATGGCCGCCATGTGCAGATCGGTGCCAATGGCGACGCGATCTTCAAGCGCTTCATGCAGGCCATCGGCCGCGACGACCTGGCAAACGATGTGACATTGGCCAGCAATGATGGCCGCGACGCACGCCGCGACGAGCTGTACGGGGTGATCGACCGTTGGGCCAACGGCCTGCCGCTCGACAGCGTCATGCAGGTACTCAATGACGCCGAAGTGCCGGCCAGCCGGATCTTTTCGGCCGAAGACATGTTCAGCGACCCGCAGTACCTTGCCCGCGAGATGTTCCTCCAGGCCAAGTTACCGGACGGCAAGCCGTTCAAGATGCCCGGCATCGTACCCAAGCTCTCCGACACCCCAGGCGCCACCGAATGGGTAGGCCCGGCCCTGGGTGAGCACACCGACAGCGTGCTGGCCAGCCTGGGCTACGACGCGGCGGCCATCGCCGGCCTGCGCCAGGCGGGCACGGTCTGACTCGCGCAACAGCCTGGTGCAGGCGCCTTGCGCGCCTGCCCGTCATCCTCTGCCTGCTGCTGGCGATGCCGCTGGTGCACGCCAAGGAGCGCCTGTTCTGGCTGGTCCGTGACCTGCCGCCGTTCACCATTTTCGAAGGTGCCGAGAAGGGCCAGGGCGTAATGGACCTGATGCTGCCGAAGCTGATCGCGCAGATGCCCGAGTACGACCACAGCATCGTGCGGGTCAATCGCGCCCGGGGCATCCAGATGCTCATGGAGCCGAGTTTCACCTGCGACCCGACCCTGCTCTGGACACCCGAGCGCGCCAAGTACGTGCATTTCTCCAAGCCTTCGCTGGGGGTGCTGAGCACCGGGCTGGTGGTGCGCAAGCAGGACCAGGCATTCCTGGAACCCTTCCTCGACGGCCAGCAGGTCGAGCTCAAAGCCTTGCTCGACAAGACCCGGCTCAAACTGGGCATCGTCGCCGAGCGCAGCTACAGCGCGCAGGTCGACGAAATCCTGCGCCAACTGCCCGACAGCGCCTTCAGCCGCCACTTCGGCAACGATGCGACCGCCAGCCTGCTGCAGATGCAGCAACTGGGCCGCCTGCAGCTGGTGCTCAGCTACTGGCCAGAGGCGCGCTACCTGATCGAGCAGCAAGGCGGCTCATTGGACGACTACCGCTTCTATCCCATCAGCGGCGTAAACCACTACCAGTTCCTGCATGTGGGCTGCTCGGACACACCGCAAGGGCGCGAAGCCATCGCCCACATCGACCAGTTACTGCCGGCCCTGCGCCGCGACACCCTGCCCGCCCTGTATGCCCACTGGCTGGACCCGGAGCTGCGCGAGGACTACCTGCATCAGGCCCGTCACTTCTTCGACGACAGCAACGGCGCCTCGGCAGCGCAGCCCTGAAGCGGGCAAAAAGAAACCCCGACCGCTGGGGAAGACGACCGGGGTCAAGCGAAAGCCAATGCGGGCTTCCCACGACAGCCTGACACTACCGGAGCTAAGCACCGTCAAACTGGCGTTGATGAATCTGATGCGGCTGTCAGGCAAAGGTTCCCTGAGTGGGGCGTTGATGTTGCAACGCGGCGATCACACAGGGCTGCAGGCGGCCCTCGGCAATCTGCAGGTCACGGTGCAGGCCATCGACCAGGTCGATCAGCAACTGCTGCTCCTGCAGCTGGCGCTCAGCCACCTGACGCTGCAAGGTCACGCCGCCGTGGGGGTCGTAGAGGGTCAGTTGGCGATTACCGCTGGCGTCGACGGCGCCAAGTGCGGCCAGGTAGGGGGTCAGGGCATCGTTGAGCAGGCTGCAGACTCTTTCCATCCGTATCACTCGCTGGCTTATGGGCTTGGAGGAACTGACCGTCAGGCCTGGCGCAAAGTTCTCGAGTGCCGGCCCTTGCAGTGAGCATGCGCGGGCAAGATGACAGTTTGAATGCCCTAGCTGTCCAGTTAGCCAATCGGTGCTGGCAGACGCCCAAGTGCCTTGCCCAACGCTACGGTGGACATCGGCCATGGCAGCTCGTCCAGCACCCACAACCCCAGCTTGCGGGCTTCCCGGGCCAGATCCGGGCCATTGCCTTTGCCTTGCCCGACGAACAACAGCGCCTGTGCCGCCCCTTCAGTCGCCAGGTGGCGGAACAGCGACTGCGCACTGCTGATCGGCATGTCGTGATCGAGCACCAGCACATCCACTGGCCGCTCCTGGTTCAGGCAGGCCAGGGTACCCGGCATGTCCTCGGTCAACCGCACGCTGTAGACGCCCTGGGCATTGAATGCCTGGTGCAGAACAATCTGGTGGAAAGGACGGGGCTGGTGGATAAGAACCTGAAATTGATGCATGGACGTTTCCCTCGACGAGGCGCTCTGGCGGTTCGATGCCCGCACTTTAGTAGCCACTTCGACAACGCCAAACAGGAAAATTCTGAAAAGCCCTGAGAAAAAACGCAAAAAAATTGCACTCACAAAAAAGCCCGTCCAAAGACGGGCTCTTTCATTACAGGTGCCTTACAGCGGCTTGCCGCGGTTACCGTGCTGGCTGACGAAGGTCTGTACGGCCTTCAAGTCGTTGGCCAGTACCGTGCAGCGCTCTTCGCGGCTGAACAGGTCGCTGAGGTGAGCCGGCAACTCCAGGGCCTTGCCGACGCCAGCCTTCTCGACCGCGTCCGGGAACTTGACCGGGTGCGCGGTACCCAGCACCACCATTGGCGTGTCCAGGCTGCGACGGCATTCGCGGGCGGCCTTGACGCCGATCGCGGTGTGCGGGTCAAGCACTTCACCGGTGCTGGCGAAGACTTCGGCGATGGTCTCGCAGGTCTGCTCGTCGGTCACCGCCAGCGAATCGAACAACTTGCGCGCTTCGGTCCAGCGGTCCTGGTCGACGCTGAAGCCGCCACCCTGCTTGAAGGTGTCCATCAACTCGGCGATGGCGGCACCGTTGCGGCCGTGCAGGTCGAACAGCAGGCGCTCGAAGTTCGACGAGACCATGATGTCCATCGACGGCGACAGAGTCGCGTGCAGGGTTTCCTTGACGTACTGGTTGCCGCTCATGAAGCGGTGCAGGATGTCGTTGCGGTTGGTCGCGACCACCAGTTGGCTGATCGGCAGGCCCATGTTGCGGGCCAGGTAACCGGCGAAGATGTCGCCGAAGTTGCCGGTCGGCACCGAGAACGCCACCGAACGTGCCGGGCCGCCGAGCTGCAGGGCGGCGTGGAAGTAGTAGACGATCTGGGCCATGATCCGCGCCCAGTTGATCGAGTTGACCGCCACCAGGCGGGTGCCCTTGAGGAACGACTGGTCGGCGAAGCTGGCCTTGACCATCTCCTGGCAGTCGTCGAAGTTGCCTTCGATGGCGATGTTGTGGATGTTGTCGCCGAGGATGGTGGTCATCTGGCGGCGCTGCACTTCCGACACACGCTGGTGCGGGTGCAGGATGAAGATATCGACGTTGTCGCAACGGCGGCAGCCTTCGATGGCGGCGGAACCGGTGTCACCGCTAGTGGCGCCAACGATCACCACACGCTCGCCACGCTTGACCAGCAGGTGGTCGAGCAAGCGGCCGAGCAGCTGCAGGGCAAAGTCCTTGAACGCCAGGGTCGGGCCGTGGAACAGCTCCATCACCCACTCGTTGCCGTTGAGCTGGCGCAGCGGCGCGACGGCGGCATGGGCGAAGGAGCCGTAGGTTTCTTCGAGGATCTTCTTGAAGTCGGCGTCGGCGATGCTGCCGGCGACGAACGGGCGCATCACCCGGAACGCCAGCTCGTGGTACGGCAGGCCGGCCCAGGAAGCGATCTCTTCCTGGGTGAAGCGTGGCAGGTTCTCAGGAACGTACAGGCCACCGTCACTGGCCAGGCCGGCGAGCAGCACGTCTTCGAAGTTCAGGGCCGGAGCCTGGCCGCGGGTACTGATATAGCGCATGGGTACAAACCTTTGGTTTGAGCGACAAGCTTCGAGCTGAAAGCTACAAGTTAAAGCCGATTGGCATTGCTCTCGTGCTCTGCGTCTCACCTTGCCACGAATGTTTTCTGTTCAAGCCCCAACACCGCACTGCCTTTACTTGCAGCTTGCAGCTTGAAGCTTGCCGCTTAGTTGAGCTGTTCGACGCGGATGCGCACGACCGGGCCAACCACGTCCTGCAGGGATTCCAGGGCGACGATGGCATCATTGATGCGCTGCTCGACCACGCCGTGGGTAACCAGGATCATCGGTACCAGGCCATCCTGCTCCTCGGCTTCCTTCTGCATGATCGACTCGATGTTGATGCCGCGCTCCGAGAGGATGCTGGCGACCTGCGCGAGCACACCCGGATGGTCCTTGGCCTGGATGCGCAGGTAGTAGGCGCTTTCGCAGGCTTCGATCGGCAGGATCGGGTGGGCCGACAGCGAGTCCGGCTGGAAGGCCAGGTGCGGCACACGGTTCTCCGGGTCGCTGGTCATGGCACGGACCACGTCGACCAGGTCGGCGATCACCGACGAGGCGGTTGGCTCCATGCCGGCGCCGGCGCCGTAGTACAGGGTGGAACCAGCAGCGTCACCGTTGACCATCACCGCGTTCATCACGCCATTGACGTTGGCGATCAGGCGGTCGCTGGGGATCAAGGTCGGGTGCACGCGCAGCTCGATGCCTTCGGCGGTGCGACGGGCCACGCCCAGGTGCTTGATGCGGTAGCCCAGGGCTTCGGCGTAGTTCACGTCGGCAGTGGTCAACTGGGTGATGCCTTCGGTGTAGGCCTTGTCGAACTGCAGCGGGATGCCAAAAGCGATGGACGCCAGGATGGTCAGCTTGTGCGCGGCATCGATGCCCTCGACGTCGAAGGTCGGGTCGGCCTCGGCATAGCCCAGCGCCTGGGCTTCGGCCAGCACGTCGGGGAAGGCACGGCCTTTTTCGCGCATTTCGGTGAGGATGAAGTTGCCGGTGCCGTTGATGATCCCGGCCAGCCAGTTGATGCGGTTGGCCGACAGGCCTTCACGGATCGCCTTGATCACCGGGATGCCACCGGCGACGGCTGCCTCGAAGGCGACGATGACGCCCTTCTCGCGGGCCTTGGCGAAGATCTCGTTGCCGTGCACGGCAATCAGCGCCTTGTTGGCGGTGACCACGTGCTTGCCGTTTTCGATGGCCTTGAGCACCAGGTCGCGAGCGATGGTATAGCCACCGATCAGCTCGATGACGATATCGATTTCGGGGTTGCTCGCCACGTCGAACACATCAGCGGTAATGGGGGTACCGGTAATCTGGCAGTTCGGGTTGGGCGAGCGCATGGCAATCTGTGCCACTTCAATACCGCGCCCGGCACGGCGGGCAATCTCCTCGGCGTTGCGCTGAAGTACGTTGAAGGTTCCGCCACCGACGGTCCCTAACCCACAGATGCCTACTTTGACCGGTTTCACTGTGAACTCCCCATTGAACGGCCGACACTTGCGCCGACCGTGAAACATGCCATCACCCCATGACGATGGCGTATTGATTTGATTACTTGCGCTCTGCCAGGGCCAGCTTGGCCACTTGCGGTGCCGGCTGATAGCCCGGAATCACCTGGCCACTTTCCAGGACGATGGCGGGCGTGCCATTCACGCCGATCGACTGGCCGAGCTGGAACTGCTTGCCGACCGGGTTGGCGCACTTGGCGGCCTTGATCTCTTTACCGTCGACCATCTTGTCCATCGCAGCGCGGCGGTCGCTGGAGCACCACACCGCCTGCAACTGCTCGTCACCCGGCGAGCCCAGGCCCTGGCGCGGGAAGGCGACGTAGCGCACTTCGATACCGCGGCGGTTGAGCTCCGGTACTTCAGCGTGCAGCTTGTGGCAGTACGGGCAGGTGGTGTCGGTGAACACGGTGATGTGCGACTTGGTCTCGCCCTTGGCTGGGTAAACGACCATTTCCGCCGCCGGGATGCCGTTGATCAGCTTGGCGATGCCTTGGCGCTCGGTCTTCTCGGTGAGGTTGACCGGCTTGCCGTCCTGGATCTGGTACAGGTAGCCCTGCATCACGAACTGGCCATCGGCGCTGGCGTACAGCACGCGACCGCCCTGCAGCTTCACTTCGTACAGGCCGTTGAGCGGGCTGCTGGCAACACTTTCGACCGGCACTTCCAGGGCCAGGTTCTGCAGCGACTTGCGGATCGCCTGCTCGGCACCGGCCGCAGGTTCAGTGGCAGCAGCGGCGGCAAAGGTGCTGACCAACGCCAGGGCGGCGGCGGCAAAAATACGGGTGACACGCATGGGGGTACTCCTGAAGACGGACGGGGCCGGAGGGGCGTCGCCCACGCTTCAGAGGTGGCGAACGGTCGGCCCGTGCAACAAACCGTCCAAGCCTACCACAACAGGCCCGCGCAGAAAGGCTCCTCAGGCACCGGTAAGCGGAACATGAAGATCATTCATCCACGCGGATGGTGCTGGGCGTGCAACTGCTGCAGCCGCGCCTTGGCCACATGGGTGTAGATCTGCGTGGTGGACAGGTCGCTGTGGCCCAGCAGCATCTGCACCACACGCAGGTCGGCACCGTGGTTGAGCAGGTGCGTGGCGAAAGCGTGGCGCAGGGTATGCGGCGACAGCGGCTTGTCGATACCGGCCACCCGCGCCTGGTGCTTGATACGGTGCCAGAAGGTCTGACGGGTCATCTGCTCACCGCGCAGGCTGGGGAACAGCACATCGCTGGGGCGACCGTTGAGCAGCTCGGTTCGGCCATCGCGCAGGTAGCGTTCGATCCACACCACCGCCTCTTCGCCCATCGGCACCAGGCGCTCCTTGCTGCCCTTGCCCATCACCCGCAGCACACCCTGGCGCAGGTTGACCTGGTCGAGCGTGAGGCTGACCAGCTCGGTCACCCGCAGGCCGCAGGCGTACAGCACTTCGAGCATGGCCCGATCACGCTGGCCGATCGCTTCGCCCAGGTCCGGCGCCTGCAGCAGCGCCTCGACGTCGGCTTCCGACAGCGACTTTGGCAGCGGGCGCCCCAATTGCGGCATGTCCACCTGCAGGGTCGGGTCGACGGCGATCAGTCGCTCGCGCAGCAGGTAGCGGAAGAACCCCCGTACGCCGGAGAGAAATCGCGCCGTGGAACGGGGTTTGTAGCCTTGGTCGAAACGCCAGGCGAGATGATCGAGGATCAGCTCGCGACCGGCATCGGGCAGCGCCACCCCGTGCTCCTGCAACCAGCCATTGAACAAGGCCAGGTCGCTGCGGTAAGAGGCGCGGGTGTTGTCGGAAAGCCCCTTTTCCAGCCACAGGGCATCGAGGAACTGGTCAATCAGGGGGTGGTCGAGGGCGGGCATGAAGACTCGGTGGCAAACGGCGAAATGGCGCTTAGTCTTTCATAACCGCGCACGCATAGGGAGCCCGCATGAGCGAACAGCAGATTCTCCTGAGTTTCGGTGGCATCGGTGCCGCCGCCCTCGCCTGCCAGTGGCTGGCCTGGCGCCTGAAGTTGCCGGCGATCCTGTTCCTGCTGCTGTCCGGCATCCTCGCCGGGCCTGTGCTGGGCTGGCTGCAGCCACAAGCGCTGTTTGGCCCGCTTTTGATGCCGCTGGTGTCGCTGGCCGTGGCCCTGATCCTGTTCGAGGGCAGCCTGACCCTGCATATCTCGCAATGGCGCGAGATCGGCAGCGTGGTGCACCGCCTGGTCACGGTCGGCGCCCTGAGTACCTGGCTGGTGATCGCCGTGGCCACCCACTGGTTGCTGGGTTTCGACTGGCCGCTGGCGATCCTGTTCGGCACCCTCACGCTGGTCACCGGGCCCACCGTGATCGTGCCCATGCTGCGTGTGGTTCGGCCCAAGGCGACCATCGCCAACATCCTGCGCTGGGAAGGCATCGTCATCGACCCGATCGGCGCGCTGCTGGCGGTGGTGGTGTACAGCTTCATCATCGCCCGCAGCGACGGCGACGGGCTGATCCAGAGCCTGGGCACCTTCGCCGGGGTGATCTTCTGTGGCGGCGCGCTGGGCGCCGCCGGGGGCTGGTTGCTGGGGCAGATCATGCGCGCCCAGTGGCTGCCGGAATACCTGCACAACCTTGCCTCGCTGGCCGCGGTGCTGGGCATCTTCATCGCCGCCAACCAGATCGTCCACGAGTCCGGGCTGCTGGCCGTGACGGTGATGGGCATGTGGCTGGCCAACATGCCAGGGGTGGATGTGCGGCAGATCCTGCACTTCAAGGAAAACCTCAGCGTGCTGCTGATTTCCGGCCTGTTCATCCTTTTGGCGGCACGCCTGGACCTGCATGCCATGCTCGGTTTGGGCCCTGCGGTACTCGCCCTGCTGCTGGTGATCCAGTTGCTGGCCCGGCCACTGAACGTGTTCATCTCGACACTGGGCTCCACGCTGAACTGGCGCGAACGTGCGCTGCTGGCCTGGATCGCCCCGCGCGGCATCGTCGCGGCGGCGGTATCGGCGATCTTCGCCATCCGCCTGCATGAGGCCGGCCACGAGGGGGCGCTGCTGCTGGTGCCACTAACCTTCGCCGTGATCATCGGCACCGTGGTCCTGCAGAGCGCTACCGCCAGGCCTCTGGCGCGCCTGCTCAAGGTCGCCGAGCCCGCCCCCAGCGGCTTTCTCATGGTGGGCGCCAACCCGCCCGCCAGGGCCATTGCCAAGGCGTTGCAACAACTTGGCTGCCGTGTGCTGCTGACTGATTCGAGCTGGGAGAACATCCGTGCCGCGCGCATGGACAACCTACCCACCTACTTCGGCAACCCAGCCTCGCAACATGCCGACGCGCACTTGGACCTGGTAGGCCTGGGTCATCTGCTCGGCCTGTCACCGGCCGGGGAAATCAACGCCCTGGCCTGCGCCCGGTTTCGCCACGATTTCGGGCATGGCCGGCTGTTCGTGCTGGCCAGCGGCCTGGAGAAACAGCGCAGCGACAAGCACCGGGCCAGCGAGGAGCACCGAGGCCAGCCACTGGGCTCCAGCGCGCTGACCTACAACCAATTGGCCAAGCTGCTGAATCAGGGGGCGGAGCTGTACAGCACGACCCTGACCGAGGCGTTTACCTGGGATGCCTACCGGCAATTGCACGGTGAGCGTGCGACATTGATGTTCGCCCGTGACAACCACGGCTGGGTGCATGTGGCCACCCCGGAGCACCCGCTTCAGCCACAGCCGGGCTGGACGCTGGTGGCGCTGATTGAGCCTGAAAATAAAGCACAGGCTGAAGGGGCAGCGTAATTCGTGTGGGAGCGGGTTTACCCGCGAAGCAGGCGGCGCGGTGGATGGCACCGGCTCTGCCGGTGTTCGCGGGTAAACCCGCTCCTACAGTGGCCGTGCAAGTCCGTTTAGTGGGAGCCGGCCTGCGGCAGCACCGGCACCGGGCGCTTGTCCTCGTCGATGGCGACGAAGCTGAACACCCCATGGATCGCGCGCTCGCGGCCATCGAGGTACATGTTCTCGACGAACACATCCACCTGCACTTGCAGGCTGGTGTTGCCGACCTTGATCACGCTACCCACCAGCTCGACGATCGAGCCCGCGGGGATCGGGTGCTTGAAGTCGATGCGGTCGGTGGACACGGTCACCAGCGGCAGGCGGCAAAAACGCGTGGCGGCGATGAACGACACTTCGTCCATCCACGCCAGGGCCGTACCGCCGAACAGGGTGTTGTGGTGGTTGGTGGTGTTGGGGAACACCGCCTTGGTCACACGGGTTTCCGACAGTTCGGTGCGGCGCAGGATTTCCTGTTCTCGGGAGGCGGTCATGAGGGGCTCGCAAAGGTGATGGGGCTGGCGGCCTCATCGCGGGGCAAGCCCGCTCCCACGCGGCAGTGCAAGGTTCGTGGGAGCGGGCTTGCCCCGCGATAAGGCCAGAAAGCAAAAAAGCAGCCCGAAGGCTGCTTTTTCTCTCGCAAGATGGCCGAGGCCACCGGTCAAACTGCACTCAGGACAGTTTTTCCTTGATGCGAGCGGCTTTGCCGGACAGGTCGCGCAGGTAGTACAGCTTGGCTTTACGCACGTCACCACGACGTTTCACGGCCAGGCTGTCGATCTGTGGGCTGTAGGTCTGGAAGGTACGCTCTACGCCAACGCCGCTGGAGATCTTGCGCACGGTGAAGGCGCTGTTCAGACCGCGGTTACGCTTGGCGATAACGACGCCTTCGAACGCCTGCAGACGCGAGCGGTCGCCTTCCTTCACTTTAACCTGGACGACAATGGTGTCGCCTGGTGCGAAGGTCGGGATCTCTTTGCTCATCTGCTCGGCTTCGAGCTGCTGGATGATCTTGTTGGTCATGCTGTGCTCCTAAGATGGATAACGCGATCCACCATCGATACGTTTAACTATCGTCCCGCTCGCGGAGGTATTCCTCGAGCAGCTTCTTCTCTTCTCCAGAAAGCGAGCGACTTTCCAGAAGATCGGCGCGTCGTTCGAAGGTCCTACCAAGGGACTGCTTCATCCGCCAACGCCGGATGTGTGCATGGTTGCCACTAAGCAACACGTCGGGTACACGCTGATCCGCATACACCTCAGGTCGGGTGTAGTGCGGGCAATCCAGCAGACCGTCGGTGAAAGAATCTTCCTCCGCCGAGTCCACATGCCCTAAAGCTCCGGGCAGCAGCCGCGTAACCGCATCGATCAGTACCATGGCCGGCAGCTCGCCACCGGAAAGCACATAGTCGCCAATCGACCACTCCTCATCGACATGAGCCTCGATAAACCGCTCGTCGATGCCTTCATAACGACCGGCGATCAGGATCAAGGATTCCTGTTCGGCCAGGCCTTTGACCGCTTGCTGAGTCAGCTTGCGGCCTTGCGGCGAAAGGTAGATCACCTTTGCCGTTGCTCCGGCGACTTGCCTGGCGTTGACCAGGGCGTCTTCCAGAGGCTTGATTTTCATCACCATGCCCGGACCACCGCCAAACGGCCGATCATCCACGGTGTGGTGGCGATCAGTGGTGTAGTCCCGCGGGTTCCAGCAGGTCACTTGCAGCAACCCCTGTTTCACCGCACGGCTGGTAATGCCGTACTCAGTGATGGCCGAGAACATCTCGGGGAACAACGTGATGACGTCTACGCGAAGGTTACCCATCGTTTAGAAGTCCGCGTCCCATTCGACTCGCATCACACCCGCTTCGAGGTCGATTGCCAGCACGCATTGCTCCGTATAGGGCAACAGTCGCTCGCGATCATCCAGGCTGCCTGTGCAAGGCTTGACCACCATTACATCGTTCGCGCCGGTCTCCAACAGGTGATCGATCGTGCCGAACAGCTGTTCGTCCTGATTGATGACCTTCAGGCCTTCCAACTGGTACCAGTAGTACTCGTCGGCTGCCAGGTTGGGCAAAAGGCTCCGCGCAATGCAGATTTCGTAACCACTCAGAAGCCGGGCTTCATCACGATCATCGAGGCCTTTCAATTTCACGACCAGGCCCTTTTGGGAGCCACGACCGCTGACCAGCTCGACCTGCTTTACCTTGCCTTCGTGCTTGAGCGTCCAGCGCGGATAATCCAACAGGTTTTCAATCGGATCGGTAAAGGAGTACACCTTCACCTCGCCGCGAACGCCGTGAACCGAAAAAATCTTGCCAACGACGATGAGGTCGTCAGCCTTTTCTGGCGTCGCGTTCATACTGCTCAGGCTGCAGCCTTGGCAGCTTCCTTCAGCAGCTGAGCAACACGCTCAGACGGCTGTGCGCCCTGGCTCAGCCAGTAGGTGACGCGCTCTTGGTTGACCGACAGCTTGACTTCGGCGCCCGATGCGATCGGGTTGAAGAAGCCAACGCGCTCAACGAAACGGCCGTCACGGGCGTTACGCGAGTTGGTCACGGTCAGGTGGTAGAAAGGGCGCTTTTTCGAGCCGCCACGGGCAAGACGGATGGTTACCATGTGAACATCGTTCCTATAGTCGGTGCTGCAAAACTGAATGCCCAATGGGCACACGCGTGCCCAAAAGGCCGCATATTCTCGGGGAATACACGGACATTTGCAAATGCCTTTTTCGGCGAGGCTGCGCCCCACCGTTCAGTTCTGCTGATTGAGCCGCCTTTCGGCGGCCGTGTTCCCGCCGAGGCGGGGGCTGGTGGGCAGCTTTCCCATGGAAGGCAGCCCGCCAAATTCGATTACATCTTGGGCATGCCGCCGCCCGGCAGCATGCCGCCAAGACCGCGCATCATCTTGGCCATGCCGCCCTTGGCGGAGAATTTCTTCATCATCTTCTGCATCTGCTTGTGCTGCTTGATCAGCCGGCCGATGTCCTGCACCTGGGTACCGGAACCCAGGGCGATGCGGCGCTTGCGCGAACCACTGATCAGGTCAGGGTCGCGACGCTCGGCCGGGGTCATGGAGTTGATGATCGCCTCCATCTGCTTGAACTGCTTCTCGGCCGCGCCCTGGGCATTGCCCATCTGCGACAGGTTGACGCCGCCCATGTTCGGCAGTTTGTCCATCAGCCCGCCGAGGCCGCCCATGTTCTTCATCTGTTGCAGCTGATCACGGAAGTCTTCGAGGTCGAAGCCCTTGCCCTTCTTCAGCTTCTTGGCCAGCTTGTCGGCCTTGGCCTTGTCGATGGTCTGCTCGGCCTGCTCGATCAGGCTGAGCACGTCACCCATGCCGAGGATGCGCGAAGCGATCCGGTCAGGGTGGAACGGCTCGAGGGCTTCGGTCTTCTCGCCCATACCGATGAACTTGATCGGCTTGCCGGTGATGGCGCGCACCGACAGTGCGGCACCGCCACGGGCATCACCGTCGACCTTGGTCAGGATCACGCCGGTCAGTGGCAGTGCGTCGCCGAAGGCCTTGGCGGTATTGGCGGCATCCTGGCCGGTCATGGCATCGACCACGAACAGCGTTTCGATCGGCTTGACCGCGGCGTGCAGCGCCTTGATCTCGTCCATCATGTCGGCGTCGACGTGCAGGCGACCGGCGGTGTCGACGATCACCACATCGATGAACTTGAGCTTGGCTTCACGGATCGCTGCTTGCGCGATGTCCACCGGCTTCTGGCTGATGTCGGACGGGAAGAAGGTCACGCCGATGTCGTTGGCCAGGGTTTCCAGCTGTTTGATCGCCGCCGGGCGGTAAACGTCGGCGGACACCACCATCACGCTTTTCTTCTTGCGCTCTTTCAGGTGCCGCGCCAGCTTGCCGGCGGTGGTGGTCTTACCGGCACCCTGCAGGCCGGCCATCAGCACAACTGCAGGCGGTGCGGCATTGAGCGTCAGCTCTTCGTTGGCCGCGCCCATCAGGCGCTCCAGCTCGGCCTGGACGATCTTGACGAAGGCCTGGCCCGGGGTGAGGCTGCGCGACACTTCGGTGCCGACCGCGCGCTCCTTGATGCTGTTGACGAAATCCTTGACCACCGGCAGGGCAACGTCGGCCTCGAGCAGGGCCATGCGCACTTCGCGCAGCGTGTCCTTGATGTTGTCTTCGGTCAGCTTGGCCTTGCCGGTGACATGGCGCAGCGTCTGTGACAGGCGGTCGGTCAGGTTTTCGAACATGGTGATCCTTTCAGGCCCAGTGAAGCCGAGGTTTTTCAGGCGCCCAGGTGGAAATGCACACGCGCTGGGCACAACAAGGCGGCGATTATAGCGAAGACTGCCGCCGCCGCACACCTTGCTCGGGACCACCGGCCATTCGCGGGGCAAGCCCGCTCCCACAATGCCCCACAGCCCCTGTGGGAGCGGGCTTGCCCCGCGATTGATCCGCAGTCTTCCTTGCCCACCGCGTTCTATGCCAAACTCCGTCCCTTTAAGGCTTGCCTGCCAGGACTTATGCTCTCTTCACCCAGCCTCATCCCCAACCTGATCGCCGCCTTCCTTTATGTGGCCGCGACCGTCTACCAGGCCACCGGCCTGGCCCGTGGCGCCCGCGCCGACAAGCGGCTGCTCGGTGTGCTCGGCGCACTGGCGGTGCTCGCCCAGGGCGGCGCGCTGTTCTTCCAGCTGATCACCCCGCTGGGCCTGAGCCTGGATTTCTTCAGCGCCGCCAGCCTGATCGCCGTGGCGGTGATCGGCCTGACGCTGATCGCCTGCCTGAGCATTCCAGTGGAGAACCTGCTGGTGCTGCTGTTCCCGCTGGGTGCTATAACCGCGCTGCTGGCGCAGTTCGCCCCGCCCGGCACGGTGCCGCTGATCAATGAAGAGCCGGGCATCCTCGCGCACATCCTGCTGTCGATCCTCGCCTATGGCCTGTTCACCATCGCCGTGTTCCAGGCCCTGCTGCTGTTGCTGCAGGACCACCAGCTCAAGCACAAGCACCCGTCCGGGCTGATCCGCAATTTCCCGCCGCTGCAAACCATGGAAAGCCTGCTGTTCGGCTTCCTCTGGGCCGGTTGGGGGCTGCTGTCGCTGTCGCTGATCTCCGGCTGGCTGTTCCTCGACAACCTGTTTGCCCAGCACCTGGTGCACAAGACCCTGCTGGCCTGCGTGGCGTGGATCGTGTTCAGTGTGTTGCTGTGGGGCCGCACCCGCCTGGGCTGGCGTGGCCACAAGGCGATCCGCTGGACCCTCGCCGGTTTCTGCCTGCTGATGCTGGCCTATTTCGGCAGCAAGCTGGTCCGCGAATTCATCTTGCATATCTGACGGCCGCCCATGGATACCCTGCCGTACGCCCCGCTGCTCGGCACACTGGTACTGGCACTGCTGTGGTCGGCGCTGTTCACCGCCGTGGACTGCGCTCGCCAGCAACAGAACGGCCACGCCGACCCGACCCTGCCCGCCCAGGCCCTGGTGCTCTGCGCCAGCCTCGGCAAGCTGCTGGTGCTGGGCCTGGCCTGCCTGATCGGCCAGCGCTACAGCGGCGAACACGGTTTCTGGCTGGCCGGGCTGGCCGCTACCGCAGCCCTGCTGGTGCTCGCCGAATACCTGCCGCGACGCCTGGCCCGACGCAATCCGCAGGCATTCATCAGCCTTGGCGCCAGCCTGCTCAAGGTCCCGCTGGCCGCACTGCAACCCTTGGCCTGCCTGCTCGATGGCTGCGCCCGGTTGATCCTGCGCCCGTTCCGCGTGCAGCCCATCGCGGTGGCGCTGCACCCGCAGGAAGACGACTTCGATGACGATGAGCAGCATGACCCGTCCCGCAACGGCTTGCTCGAGGGCTTGCAGGCCCTGGACAAGATCACCGTCAACGACATCCTGGTACCGCGCAGCGAAGTCGACGGCATCAACCTCGACGACCCCATCGAGCGCATCGTCGAGCAGCTGATCGTCAGCCGCCACACCCGCCTGCCGATCTATCACAACGACATCAACCAGGTGGAAGCGGTACTCAACACCAAACTGATCAGCCACCTGCTGCCGCGCGCCGAACTGACCTTCGAAAAGCTCCAGGCCGCCTGCTACGAGCCCTACTTCGTCCCCGAAAGCACGCCCCTGCAGATGCAATTGCTGAATTTCCACAAGCAACAGCGGCGCATGGGCGTGGTGGTGGACGAATACGGCGAAGTGCTGGGCATCGTCACCCTCGAAGACATCCTCGAAGAGATCGTCGGCGAATTCGAAGACGAACACAGCCTCGACAACCCGCACGTGCACCCGCAGAGCGATGGCCGCTTCATCATCGAAGGCACCGCCTCGCTGCGTGAGATCAACCGCACCCTCGGCTGGCACCTGCCCTGTGATGGCGGGCCGAAAACCCTCAACGGCCTGGTCACCGAGGCGCTGGAAAGCATCCCGGCAACGGCGGTATGCCTGAAGATCGGCCGTTATCGCCTGGAAATCCTCGAAACCGAGGACAATTGCGCCAGCAAGGTGCTGGTCTGGACCCTGACCCGATAGTTATACTCGGCCAACGCTTACCCAGCCCTGCCGTCCCGCCTGCTACCCGCACCCGGCGCCCCACGGCCAGTCCGCATCACTGACACGCCCCACGGCCCTGCGTCACCACCCCGAACAGCGCCCGCCCCTCCCTACCCCCTGGGCTATCGTCAGTCACGCGACTCATAACAATACGCTCCGGCTCCCGTGTGCCCGCCACATGGGCCGTGCCCCATGGAGCATCGACTGTCAGGGACCTACGCATGACTACCAGCAGCACCTACGCCGAACCTGCCTCGGCGGCCCCGGTCAACTCGCCTGCGCGGGTGGCCACCGCCAGTTTCATCGGCACTGCCATCGAGTTCTACGATTTCTACGTCTACGCCACCGCCGCCGCCCTGGTGATCGGGCCGGTGTTCTTCCCGTCCGGGTCGGGCACCGCGCAGATGCTCGCGGCCTTCCTCACCTTCGGCATCGCGTTCCTCGCCCGACCACTGGGCTCGGCGCTGTTCGGCCACTTCGGCGACCGTATCGGGCGCAAGTCGACCCTGGTCGCTTCGCTGTTGCTGATGGGGGTTTCGACCACGCTGATTGGCGTGCTGCCGGGCTATGACAGCATCGGCGTGTGGGCGCCGGTCCTGCTCTGCATCCTGCGCTTCGGCCAAGGCCTGGGCCTGGGCGGCGAATGGGGTGGCGCGGCGCTGCTGGCCACCGAGAACGCCCCCGAAGGCAAGCGCGCCTGGTTCGGCATGTTCCCGCAACTGGGCCCTTCGATCGGCTTTTTGGCCGCCAACGGCCTGTTCCTCACCCTGGCCCTGGTGCTCAGCGACGAGCAGTTCCGCGACTGGGGCTGGCGCATTCCGTTCCTGCTCAGCGCCGCGCTGGTGCTGGTTGGCCTGTACGTGCGCCTGAAACTCGAGGAAAGCCCGGTATTCGCCAAGGCCGTGGCGCGCCAGGAGCGGGTCAAGATGCCGGTGGTCGAGCTGTTCGCCCAGTACTGGCTGCCGACCCTGCTGGGCGCGGCGGCGATGGTGGTGTGCTACGCGCTGTTCTACATCTCCACGGTGTTCTCGCTGAGCTACGGCGTGACGACGCTGGGCTACAGCCGCGAGACCTTCCTCGGCCTGCTGTGCTTCGCCGTGGTGTTCATGGCCCTGGCCACGCCACTGTCGGCCTGGCTCAGCGACCGCTACGGGCGCAAGCCGGTATTGATCGTTGGTGCGCTGCTGGCCATCGCCTCGGGCTTCGCCATGGAGCCGCTGCTCACCTCGGGCTCGACCACGGGCGTGGCACTGTTCCTGAGCATCGAGCTGTTCCTGATGGGGGTGACCTTCGCGCCGATGGGCGCCTTGCTGCCAGAGCTGTTCCCGACCCACGTGCGCTACACCGGCGCCTCGGCGGCCTACAACCTGGGTGGCATCGTCGGCGCCTCGGCGGCACCGTTCTTTGCCCAGAAGCTGGTGAGCATGGGGGGCTTGAGCTGGGTGGGGGGGTATGTGTCGGCGGCAGCGATGATCAGCCTGATTGCCGTGTTGTGCCTGAAAGAGACGCGCAATACCGAGCTTTGAGAAAGCTGGGGCTGCTTTGCAGCCCTTTCGCGGCACAAGGCCGCTCCTACAGGGATCGCATACCCTCTGTAGGAGCGGCCTTGTGCCGCGAAAGGGGCGCAGAGCGCCCCCAGCAATCTCAGATCAGAACTCGACCTTGACCGCCTGCGAAGCGCGGGTGGCCTTGGCCCGTGCAGCTTCAACAGACTCATCACGCGCCAGGCACACGCCCATGCGGCGGGTGCCATTGATCTCAGGCTTGCCGAACAGGCGGATGGCGGTGTCCGGCTCGCTCAAAGCGGCGTTCAAGTTGGCGAAGGCGGTCTGCTGCGACTGACCTTCGGGCAGGATCACCGCCGAAGCCGACGGGCCGAACTGGCGCACCACCGGAATCGGCAGGCCGAGAATCGCCCGGGCGTGCAGGGCGAACTGCGACAGGTCCTGGGAAATCAAGGTCACCAGGCCAGTGTCGTGCGGGCGCGGCGACACTTCGCTGAACCACACCTGGTCACCCTTGACGAACAGCTCGACGCCGAACAGGCCACGCCCACCCAGGGCGTCGGTGACCGCCTGGGCCACCCGCTGCGACTCAGCCAGGGCTTTCGGGCTCATCGCCTGAGGCTGCCAGGACTCCTGGTAGTCGCCCTTCTCCTGACGGTGGCCGACCGGCTCAAGGAAGGTGGTGCCGCCCACATGGCGCACGGTCAGCAAGGTGATTTCGTATTCGAAGTCGATGAAGCCCTCGATGATCACCCGGCCCTTGCCGGCGCGGCCGCCTTCCTGGGCGTAGTCCCAGGCCTTCTGCAAGTCATCGGCGCTGCGCAGCAGGCTCTGGCCCTTGCCCGACGAGCTCATCACCGGCTTGACCACGCATGGGTAGCCAAGGTCGGCGACGGCCTTGCTGTAGTCCTCGAAGGTGTCGGCGAAGTGGTAAGGCGAGGTCGGCAGGTCCAGCTCTTCGGCGGCCAGGCGGCGGATGCCTTCGCGGTTCATGGTCAGTTGGGTGGCGCGGGCGGTGGGGACGACATTGAAGCCTTCGTTCTCAAGCTCCACCAGCGTGGCGGTGGCGATGGCCTCGATCTCGGGGACAATGTAGTGCGGTTTTTCCGCCTCGATCACCGCGCGCAGGGCCACGCCATCGAGCATGTTGATCACGTGGCTGCGGTGCGCGACCTGCATGGCCGGGGCATTGGCGTAGCGGTCGACGGCGATCACCTCGACGCCCAGGCGCTGCAGCTCGATCACCACTTCCTTGCCCAGCTCGCCGCAGCCGCACAGCAGTACACGGGTCGCGGTAGGCGACAATGGGGTTCCGATACGGGTCATTTCAGGTCCTCGAAGGCGTCCGGGGCCGCGCCACGCTGGCTGCTGCCCGCTGAAAATTGGACCCGCATTCTACATCAGGATACGACCATCGCGCGCCGGGCACGCCAGGCCATGATCAGCCATACCGCGGTGACTCCGGCGAACTTCGACGCCAGCGCCGTGCCGATCACCACGGGGGTCAACGCGCCGATCATGCCGAAGAAGATGAAGGTATCCACCGGGATGCTCAGCGCCGAGCTCAGCCACAGGCGGTCGCGCAGGGGCCGGCGGGTGACGCTGAATACCAGCCAGTCGATCAGTTCGGAGACGAAGAACGCCGTAGCGCTGGCCAGGGCGATGGCAGGCTCGGAGGTGGCATACGAGAGCACCAGCGCCGCCAGCATGGCCAGCAGCGCGCCATGGCCGTAGCGGGTCTGCACCATGTCGCGCAGGATGAACACCAACCCGCCCCAGGCGGACCAGATCACATCCAGGTGCGGTGCGCTGGAGAAGGCGTAGTTGATCAGCACCACGCTGCTGATATAGGCGATGAGGTAGAACATGGGCTATCTGGATGTTGGGCAAGCCGCACAGAGTACCGCTAGCCCCCTCGACAGGCAACGCCGTCCCTGTAGGAGCGGCCTTGTGTCGCGATGGGCTGCGCCAGCAGCCCCAGGATTTCTGCTTCGCCAGCAATATTGCAGGGGGCTGCTGCGCAGCCCATCGCGACACAAGGCCGCTCCTACAGGACGAGCCCGGCCTTTACTGCGCGCTCATGGCACAGCTTCAGCACCGCCCGGCGCTCGTCATTGTCCATCCGCCCCCAGCGGGTGATCTCGCTCACCGTGCGCTGGCACCCGGTGCAGATATCCTGCTCGTCCAGGGCGCAAATGCTGACGCAGGGCGAGGCCACGGGCCGTTCGTCAGTCTTCATCGGGCACCAGTTCACGGGCGTAACGCTGGGCGTTGTGCACGTAATGCGCAGCGCTGGCTTCGAGCATGCGCTGCTGCTGCTCGGTCAGCTCGCGCACCACCTTGCCAGGCGAGCCCATTACCAGCGAGCCGTCGGGGATTTCCTTGCCTTCGGGGATCAATGCATTGGCGCCGATGATGCAGTGTTTGCCGATGCGCGCACCGTTGAGGATCACCGCGTTGATGCCGATCAGGCTGTAGTCGCCCACCGTGCAGCCATGCAGCATGGCGTTATGGCCGATGGTCACGCCCTTGCCGAGGGTCAGCGGCGAGCCCATGTCGGTGTGCATCACCGTGCCGTCCTGGACGTTGCTGTCCTCGCCGATGTCGATCAGCTCGTTGTCGCCGCGCAGCACCGCGCCGAACCACACGCTGGCACGCGCCTGCAGGCGCACCTTGCCGATCAGCGTGGCATTGGGTGCGGCCCAACTGGTGGGATGGGTCTCGACCCGCAGGTCGCCCAGGCGGTATTTCATGTGTCGCTCCTCACGGTTGAACGCCGGTGGCGGGGTGTGCCCCGCTCAGTTCTGGATGAAACGCTCTGGCGGCTTATGCAGGCTGATGCCGGCATCGAACAGCAGGTTGACCAGCTCGACGATCATGATCGCCGACAGCCCCCAGATCTTGTAGTCGCCGTAGCGGTAGCTGGGCACGTACCAGCTGCGGCCCTGGTAATCGATACGGTGGGTGTGGTCGCGCGGGTCCTGGCGAAAGAATGCCAGCGGCACCGTGAATACAGCGGCAATTTCCGCGTCGTTGGCGTGGTACTCGACGTAATCGGGGATCAGCCCGACGAATGGAGTCACCTTCAGGCCATGCAATGAAATCAGCGGGCTGAGCGGGCCAATCACCTCGACCAGACCAGGCGGCAGGCCGATCTCTTCTTCTGCTTCGCGCAGAGCCGTGAACACCAGGTCCGGGTCCTCCGGATCGCGCCGCCCACCAGGGAACGCCACTTCGCCACCGTGGGTGGACAAGCCCTTGGCACGCAGGGTAAGCACCAGCTCGGGCTCATCGCTGCGGGTGATGGGTAACAGCACCGCTGCTTCCGGAAAACGGCTGTCCACCTGCAATGATGCAGGGGTGTGGTTGCTCATTCGGCGAAGAAGCTCGTCCAGCATTACGCACTCTCGATTCCAAGGCCTGCCGTGCATGATGCACCAAAGCCTGCGGGCACCCAAGCCCTGCCCCGGGCTGCTTGCAGTGGGCCGACCGCGCGCGCCAAGATAGCCAGACCCCACAGGAATGATGAAAGCATGAAATTCTGCAGCGCGTGCGGCCAGCCGGTCATCCAGCGAATCCCCGAGGGCGACAGCCGCCCACGGTATGTGTGCGAGCATTGCCAGACCATCCATTACCAGAACCCCAACATCGTTGCCGGTGTGCTGCCCACCTGGGGCAGCCAAGTGCTGCTGTGCCGCCGCGCCATCGAGCCACGCCGCGGCTTCTGGACCCTGCCCGCCGGTTTCATGGAGAACGGCGAGACCCTCGACGACGCCGCTCGTCGCGAAACCGTCGAAGAGGCCTGCGCCCGGGTCACGCAAATGAGCCTGTACCAGTTGTTCGACTTGCCGCACATCAACCAGGTGCACGCGTTCTTCCGCGCGGAACTGGCCGACCTGAACTTCGCCGTCGGCGTCGAGAGCCTGGAGGTGCGCTTGTTCGAGGAACACGAGATCCCGTGGGATGAGCTGGCTTTCCGCACCGTCACACGCACACTAGAATGCTACTATCGCGACCGCGTCAGGCAGCACTACCCGATAGGCCATGAATACCTGCCGCCGATGAATGTCGCGTCATCCACCACTTAAGTTTTCAGGGATACGGTTTCATGCGCTGGTTGCTTGCCCTTTTCTGCCTCAGTGTCGCCTCGGTGTCGCATGCCGCGTTCACCGAAACCATCATTCGCAAGCCACAACCGGTCGTGCAGCCCGTTTCACCCGCCAGCGCCGTGGTGCAAGGGCCATTGATCGACAAAGTGCTGGTGCTCAAGTCCGAACGCCGCCTGCAACTGATCAGCCGTGGCGAACCGCTGAAGACCTACCGCATTTCCCTGGGCAAGCAACCCAAGGGCGCCAAGGTGCGCGAGGGCGACAAGAAAACCCCCGAGGGCCTGTACTGGCTCGACTGGCGCAAGGTCAGCGACCGCTACAACCTGGCCATGCACATCTCCTACCCGAACATCAGCGACGCGGCCAAGGCCCGCCGTGAAGGGGTGGATGCCGGCGGCATGATCATGATCCACGGCACCCCGATCAACGAGGAATACCCAGAGTGGTACTTCCACACCCTCGACTGGACCGAGGGCTGCATCGCCATGCGTAACGACGACATGCGTGAGGTGTGGAGCATGGTCAAGGACGGTACATTGATCGAAATTCGCCCTTGAGCGACCGCCCCGTCGACGCAATTTCTTAGGAAACACCCTACATTTTCTCACCACCCATCTGACATTCAGATGGGCGCGAGACCGCATCTAATCGGCTAGGCAGATTCATAGAATCCACGCAAACGAGTACTTCCTTCGTACACGAATTGCCGGATTTCGCCATGCCGACCAACCTCCGTCGTGCCATCCCGCTGTACCTCGCCTGCCTGCTGCTGAGCCTGTGCAGCGTACCGGCTGCCGCGGCAGAAGACCCGGCCAGCCTGCAACTGCGCGACCAGCAGCAATCGATACGCGAACTGGAACAGCGCCAGCGGCTGCAACGCTGGCAGTACCGCCAGCCATCCAGCCGCATGCCGCGAGGCACTTCGCCAGACGATGCCGGCAGCCCCTGCTGGCCAGTGTCGGGGGCGCGCGTGAGCGGCAATCGCCGCCTCTCGGCCAGCGACCTCGAACGCACCTTGCGCCCGCTGGTACTGCCCTGCATGGACGTGGCGGCCGTCAACCGGCTGTTCAGGGCGCTGACCGAACGCTATGTGCAGGCCGGCTATCCACTTGCGCGCCCCTATCTGCTGCAGGCACCGCAGCCCGGCCTGCCACTGGACATCCTGATCGTCGAAGGTTTTGTCGAAGCCATCGAACTGGCCGGCGACGAGCTGCCGCTGTCGCTGCGCGGTGCCTTCCCCGGCCTGCTCGGCCAGCCACTGCACCTGCCTGACCTGGAGCAAGGCCTGGATCAGCTCAATCGCCTGCGGGCCTACGAGCTTGGCGCCGACCTGCTGCCCGGCGATGTGGCCGGAGCGACGCGCGTGCGCATAGTCCCACACCAGGTCGGCGCCCGCTGGCACCTGGACAGCCGCTTCGACAACCGCGGCAGCCCACTGACCGGCCGTCAGCGCCTCAACCTCGGGCTCGGCCTGGACAGCCCGCTGGGGCTGAACGACGACCTGCGGGTGGCGCTGTTCTCGACCGTGCTGCAGGCGCCCGGCGCCAGCCAGGGGGTGAGCCTGTACTACAGCATCCCTTACGGCCCCTGGTCCTTCGCGCTCAACGCCAGCCAGTTGCGCTATCACTCACCGTTGCCCGGCGGACGCCAGGCCAGCGGAGGCAGCCAGTTCCAGGGCCTGAGCGGCGAGCGGGTACTGTGGCGCAACCAGCAGGGCATGCTCAGCGCCGGCCTGCGCCTGGACCACAAACGCCTGAACAACTACCTGCAACGCCAGCGCCTGGCGGTGCAAAGCCCGACCCTCACCACCCTCGACGCCGGCCTCAACCTGCTGTGGCTGGAGCATGGGCTTTGGAGCGCCTCGCTAGGGGTCAGCCAAGGCCTCGACGCACTCGGCGCCGACCGCGGCGCGCTGCGCCCCGGCGCCCCGAAACCCGACTTTCGCAAGTACCGCGCCAGCCTGCTGTACCTGGCCCAGGGACCGCCCGGGCATCCCTGGCGCTGGCAAAGCGAGCTGAACCTGCAATACAGCCCCGACCCGCTGCCCGCCATCGAGCAGCTGCTGCTCAGTGACAACAACAGTGTCCGCGGCGTGCGCCAGCGCACCGTCTCCGGCGCCAGCGGGGCCGTCTGGCGCAATACCCTCAGCTACCCCTTCGACCTCCTTTCATCCACCGCCGTGCAACTGCGCCCCTACCTGGGCCTGGACCTGGGCTGGACCCGCTTCGACCACGGCAGCCCTTCGCAGCGCATGGCCGGCGGCACCCTGGGCCTGGAGCTGAGCCTGCCCGGCAACCGCATACGCCTCGACTACCAACGCGCCCTGTACGCCAGCGATCGCCCGCGCCACGCGCTCGAGCCCGGCTTCTGGGGCCTGGAGTGGACCTTGAACCTCTGATTCATCCACCGAAAGGAGAGCACCACCATGAAACCGTCCGAACATCCCCGCCCGCTGCACCCTGACCGGCTGCGCTGGGCGATGTTCCTCTGTCTGTGCGCCTCGCCCACGCTGCTGGCCGCTGGCCCGCTGCAACCTGCCCCCGGCCCGGGCGGCACGCCATTGGTCAGCGAGGCGCACGGCGTCCCGGTGATCGATATCGTTGCGCCCAACGCCAGCGGCCTGTCGCACAACCAGTTCCTCGACTACAACGTCGGCAACCAGGGCCTGGTCCTGAACAACGCCGTGCACGCCGGCCAGTCGCAACTGGCCGGCGCCCTGGCGGCCAACCCACAGTTCCAGGGCCAGGCCGCCTCGACCATCCTCAACGAAGTGATCAGCCGCAACGCCTCACTGATTGAGGGCCCACAGGAAATCTTCGGCCGTGCGGCCGACTACATCCTCGCCAACCCCAACGGCATCACCCTCAACGGCGGCAGCTTCATCAACACCACCCGCGCCGGTATGCTGGTCGGCACCCCGGTCATCGAAGACCAGCAGCTCAAGTACCTGGATACGCTCGAGGCCGAGGGCGCGCTGCAGGTACTGGCGGGAGGGCAGTCCAACAAGGAAGGCGCGCTGGACCTTATCGCCCCGCGTATCGAAAGCGTCGGGCCGCTCGAGGCCAAGGGCGAGCTGAACCTGAGGGTCGGCCGCCAGCGCCTCGACGCTGCCAGCGGCGAGGTACTTAAGCACCTGCCAGGCACCCCGGGCAGCATCGACGCCAGCCTGTTCGGGGCCATGCGTGCCGGGCGCATCCGCGTGCTGAGCAGCGCCGAAGGCGCAGGCGTCAAAGTCGGCGACGTGGCCTTGCATGCCGATGACGGGCTGACCATCCGCTCCGCCGGCGACCTGCGCGTGCAAGGCACCGGGCAGCACCAGGCCAGTCTGACCAGCACCCGCGGCGCCCTGACCCTGGACGCCGCCGGCGACCTGCAACTGACCGCCACCCGTGGCCAGGCCGAGGGCATCGACGCCCGCTCGGGGCAGACGCTGACCCTGGATGCCGCCACCCGCGAAGAGGTGCAGCGAGACCGCGAAGCCTGGGACAAGAAATGGTGGTTCGTCACCAGCGAAACCTACAGCCGCGAGCGCACCCAAACCGACCTTGCGCAACAGGGCTCGGCACTGCAGGCCAGTGACGACCTCACGCTCGCCGCCCGCGACGACCTGCAACTGAGCGCCGCCCAGCTGCAGGCCGGAGGCACGCTGGCCTTGCACAGCGGCGCCGACCTGGCAATCGACGCCGCAGTCGACAGCAGCAGCGTCGACGAACAGGTGCGCCATCGCAAACACCTCTGGCGCGGCGACAGCGACAGCCAGCAATACCGCGAAAAGGCCAGCCCCAGCAGCCTCCAAGGCGCGCAGATCGTGGCCAGCGCCGGCAATGCCCTGCGGGTCCGCGCCAGCACCCTGCACAGCCAGGGCGACCTGCAATTGCAGGCACGCCAGGTCGAGGTGGGCGAGCAGGCGCTCAAGGACAGTGGCAACCAGCGCGACTACCGCGGCGACCTGGTGTCCGGCACCTTCTTCGGCAAGCGCAACGGCGACCAGACCCAGGGCAGCCAGGCCAGCGGCAGCAGCCTGCGCGCCGAAGGCAAGCTCACTGTCAGTGCCGACAGCATGGCCATCCGCGGCAGCACGGTCAGCAGTGGCGGCGACGCCGTGCTGTACAGCGACAAGGCCTCGCTGACGGTCGAGGCCGCCAAGAGCACCCGCCAATCGCAGCAAAACGCCAGTGACAGCAAAGTGTTCGGTCTGCTCGGCAAGAGCAGCGAAACCCGGCAGAACACGCAACAGGTGCTGCAGAGCGACCTGCGCTCCACCAGCAACCTGCGCCTGGCCAGCGCCGATGAGTTGAAGGTGCAAGGGGCTACCCTCAGTGCCGGGCAAAAACTGGAGCTCGATGCCAAGGGCAACCTCGACATCGAAAGTGCACAAGCCACCCACAGCAGTGAACGCTCCAGCCAACATCGCTATCTGACCGCCAGCGCCCAGCAAACCCGGCTGGCGCAGGACGGCAAACCGGACTCGCGCCAGTACGACGCCAGGGTCGGCTATGAGGTTGCCCAGGTCGACGAGCGGCAATCGGCAACGCAGCAGGTCGCCAGCACGCTGAGCGGCGCTGCCGTTGACCTGCACAGTGGCGGACAGCTGCACGTCACCGGCTCACAGGTGATGGCCAATTCCGGGGACCTGAACCTGCAGGCGCAGAAGGTGGTTCTCGACGCCGCGCGCCATACCGAGGACAACCATACGACCGACACTCGCAGCGGCGGCGGCCTTGCCTTGACCGGTGGCATCGACCGCATCGGCAGTGCCTTCTACGGCCACCGCAAGCAGGACAGCCAGCGCGAAACCAGCAGCACCCTGCAACGCAGCGAACTCAAGGCCGCTGGCGACCTGCGCATCGACACCCCGCACCTGGCCACCGAAGCGGCCAGTGTCGAGGCCGCAGGTACACTGCTGGTCAACGCCCCGCGCATCGACAATGGTGCCGCGCACAACAGCACGGCCCGCGAACAGCACAGCAACCACTGGCAGGGCAGCCTGGGGGCGAGCCTCGAGTACCGCGATATTTCCCGGCCTGTCGAACGCCTGGTCAACGGCGATGAAGCCGCGCGCTTCCAACAGCCCGGCATCGAAGACGCGCTGGCGCCACCCAGTGTCGGCGCCGACCTGAACGTAAACCACCTTGCCCGCGCCCAGACCGACACCAGCAGCAGCGCCCAGGCCAGCACTTTCAGTGGCGCCACGGTGCGTATCGACGCCAAGCGTATCGATGACCAAGGCACCCACTACAGCGCCAGCAGCGGCCCGTTGCAGATCCAGGCCGACACGCATCAACTGCTTGCGGCAAGCGACGAGCAGCAGCACGAAGTGCGACGCCTGGCAGTCGACGGCGGCTTGCGCGTGGATACCAGCACCGGGCAGGACATCAACGGCCGCCTCGAAGGCAAAGGCGGCACCCTGGCGCATGAGCAGACCACTACCCTCGCCCGCCCCGGCAGCCTGCATGGGCAAACCGGTATCCAGGTACAACTGGGCAGCGATGGGCGGTATGAAGGGACGCGCTTCAACGGTGGCGATGGCGCGGTCAACCTGGCCAGCACCGGCAACCTGACCTTGGCTGCGGCCCATGACAGCACCACGCAGAACAAATCGCAGCTGGACGCCAGCCTCTGGGCCAAGGGCGGCAACCGCCCCGGCAGCCAAGGCCTCGACCTGCGTGGCTACCTCGATCACAGCTGGCGGCAAGGCGAAGACACCAAGGCGCAAGTGGCCCAGGTCGACGCCAAAGGCGCGGTCGAGCTCAGCAGCGCCTCCAACCTGCACCTGGAGGGCACGCGCATCGATGCCAACGGGGATATCACGCTGCACAGCGACGGCCTGCTGACCGTTGGCGCCGCCAGTGAAAGCCATGAGGCCAGCGGTTCCACCCTCGGTGGCGGGCTGGAAATCGCCGGCACAATCGGTGCAGGCAAGGGCGGTAACCTGGGCGGGCATTTCACCAGTGCCAAGGTGGATGAACATGACCTTCAGGCCGTGGATGCCCGCTTCACCAGCAAGGCTGCGCTGCAGTTCACAAGCCTGGCCCGTGATGACGTCGCCTTGCAGGTTCAGGGGCTGCAGGCCAGTGCCGCGCGGATCGGCCTGGATGCCAGGAATGGCGGTTTGCTGATCGAAGCATCGAGCCAGCAGGAGCACCGCAACAATCGCGATATCACCGCCGGGGCCGGCTTCAAGCTGAACCGTGGCGAAGCCCGCGACAAGGATGTGCGCGCCCTGCACGGACGGGTGCAGGTGGCACTCGACAGACGCGACAACCAGACCTGGCACGACAGCACCCTGAACGCCGGGGAAATCGACCTGCACAGCCGTGGCGACTCACGTATCGAAGGCGCGCGCCTGGATGCCGAGCGCATCCGTGGCAAGGTGGGCGGTGACTTGCTGGTCGCCAGCCGCAAGGACCGAGTCGACAGCCTCGCACTGAAGGTCGACGGGCGCCTCAGCCAGGAAAAGAACCCGCAGGGCCATATCAACGCGGTCAGCGCACTGGCCGGGCCGGCTGGCGGCAAGGTGCGCGACAAGGCGGGCAAATTGCTGGCCAAGTCGGAGCCCGCCTTGTCGCCGACGCTCAAGGTGGAAGTCAGCCATCAACAACGTGACACCGTCACCCGGCAGACCACCCTCGCCGGCACCCAGGGCATCGACCTGAAAGTGGCAGGCGATACCCGCCTGATCGGTGCCAGGCTGCTGGCCAGCGAAGGCCGCGTCGATCTGGGCGGCAGCAGCGTCACCCGCGAGACCTTGAGCGGTCGTGACTATCGCCGCGACCTGTCGCTGGACGCGTCCAACTCACCGATCGACCTGGGTACCGCGGTGCTCGAAAGCACCAGAGGCAAAGGCGCCGCCGAGGGCGACAACCCGCTTGACCTGGGCCTGTTGCGTACCAGTGGCCACAGCCGTGATGCCGAGTGGGCATCACGAATCGACGGCAAGCCGTAGCCATCACGGCTAAACATGCAGAAACAAAGCATGCGCAGCAATCGCCGGGGCCCCGCGCCCCGGTAACCATTCTGCAAACTGATCGTCATATTTGCGACCTACAGTTTGCGTTTGCTTCAACTCGGATAAAAAAGGACACCTGATGAGTCGAGACAGCGGCGACAACCTGGACCGCAACCTGAGCGGCAACCTGCCGATGGCCAGCGTCATGGACGCCTATCTGAGCCGTAGGGCCGTGGTACGCGGCGGCCTTGGCGCGGCGATCGCCATGATCGCCGGCGCAGGCCTGACCGGCTGCTTCGACAGCGGCGCCAGCACCCCTGCCCCCACGCCGAAACCTGCCACACCCAAACTTGGCTTCCAATCGATCAAGGGCTCGCGCACCGACGCCTGCGTCGTCGCCGCCGGCTACAGCGCCTATGTACTGGCGCCTTGGGGCACGCCGCTCAACAGCAGCGGCAAACCTTGGCAAGCGGACGGCAGCAACAGCGCCGCCGACCAGGCCAATGCCATGGGCATGCACCATGACGGCATGCATTTCTTCCCCATCGATGGCAGCTCCGACGACGGCCTGCTGGCGATCAACTTCGAATACATCGACACCGCCGCCCTGCACCCCGCCGGCCCTACCACGGTCGACGGCAAACGCCCGGCCGAAGAGGTGCGCAAGGAGATCAACGCCCACGGCGCCGGCGTGGTACGCATCCGCAAGGTCAGCGGGCGCTGGCAGGTGGTCGACAACGACCCGCTGAACCGGCGCTTCACCACCGCCACGGTGATGGACATTGCCGGCCCCTTGCGTGGCACAGAGCACGTCAGGACCCGCTTCTCGCCCAGTGGCACGCAATGCCGTGGCACCAACAACAACTGCGGCAACGGCTACACCCCATGGGGCACTTACCTGACCTGCGAGGAGAACTGGCCGGGCATCTTCGTCAACACCGCCACGCGCCCCGCCGACCAGGTACGTATCGGCGTCTCCGCCACCACGGGCCAATACAGCTGGGAAAGTGCTGCCGGTGACGCCAGTGAGTTCGACGACGAATTCGCCCGTTTCAACCTCACCCCAAGCGGTGCAAGCGCCAGCGACGACTTCCGCAACGAGGCCAGCACCTACGGCTACATCGTCGAAATCGACCCCTACAACAGCGCCACCCGGGCGGTGAAGCGCACCGCGCTGGGCCGATTCCGCCACGAGGGCTGCTGCCCGGGCCTGGCCGTGGCCGGCAAGCCGCTGGTCTGGTACACCGGCGACGACTCCAACAACGAGTACTTGTACAAGTTCGTCTCGGACGCGCTATGGGACCCGGCCGACGCCAAGCCTGCCGACCGCCTGGCCACCGGCGCCAAGTACCTGGACAAGGGCAAGCTCTACGTGGCGCGGTTCGATGCCGACGGCAAGGGTGTGTGGCTTCTGCTCGATGCCGTAACCGCCACGACCGACGGCGCCACTCTGGGGGCACGGTATGGCGACCTGGCGGGCATCATCCTCAATACCCGTGGCGCCGCCGACGCCGTGGGCGCAACGCCAATGGACCGCCCCGAGTGGACCGCGGTCAACCCGCTCAATGGCGACGCCTACCTCACCCTGACCAACAACAGCGCGCGCAGCCCGGACAAGGTCGATGCGGCCAACCCGCGCGGCCCCAACCGCCACGGCCACATCATCCGCTGGCACGAAAGCGACGATCACCAGCGCTTCACCTGGGACATCTTCGTGTTCGGCGCCAACGCCGCAGGCGGCCCCGACATCAACCGCTCCGGCCTGACCGAGATGAACCAGTTCGCCAGCCCCGACGGCATGCGCTTCGATAGCCGTGGCGTGCTGTGGTTCGAGACCGACAACGGCGAACAGAGCGTGACCAGCTACACCAACGACCAGTTGCTGGCGGTGATCCCCACCGATCTGGTGGATGGCAGCGGCAAGCAGATTCCGGTCAACCCCAGCAACCAGGCGGACCTGCGTCGCTTCTTCGTCGGGCCCAATGGCTGCGAGGTGACGGGCATCGCCTTCACCCCGGATAACAAGACCCTGTTCGTCAACATCCAGCACCCGGAAAACTGGCCAGCCAGCGGGATAGCCACCGATGCCACGCCGACGGGTGAAAAGGTGCGCCCACGCTCTTCGACCGTGGTCATCCAGCGCAACGACGGCGGGGAGATCGGCATCGCCTGAAAGACGCGGCAAATCGGTTGCAACAGGCCACATGGCAGCAACTGACGGCTGAATCGTCAGTTGCTGCAGCCAGCCGACTCAGACCTGGAGGAACACCAAGAAAGATATTTCCCGCGTCACTGTAGGTCCCAGTTCCATATTCTTCCGGCGCTTGTGAACCATCACGCTGAACGTCCTACACATTTGATGAGAGGACGCGACATGCACGAAATGAACAACGCCACGATGCACGACGAAGACGCCCCCGTTTTCGAGAGTTCTTTCGCTCACGACCAGCTTGGCGAATTTGCCATGGTTACCCCGGAGCTCGACTTCCTGCTCACCTTCATGCCGGTGTTTGGCCTGGAGGTACCGGCTGAGGTCTATCTCAAGCTGCGCACCGACATACTTGAAGGCACCCTCGCCAACCCTGCATACCAGGTGGTGACGCAGCAAGACACCATCACCCGCTACGACAACGACTTGCATGTCATCTTCATCGACCAGTCGGCCATCGACCGGGTGCTCGCCAACCCACAAGACACACCCGAATTCCTGTTGGCCCTGCTCGGCGCCTTTGGTAGCCATCTGGCGAACCTGATCCAGATCGAGCGCCACGCCATGGGCGAGGACGATCTGTCGCCAGAAACACCCGAACAAACGCAGCAAGTTGCCGGCAGATACGCCAGCATGATGACCTTCATCGACAGCTCACCCGAGAACGGCACGGTGTTCGGCTATTTCACCGTTGCCGGGGAAGAACTGACACTGGCACTGGATGTGAGCGACGCGCCCCCTGTCGAAGCAGTGATCCCGGAACTGCGTCGTGTCGGGCCACAACCACGGTTCGCCGCAGGCGAAGATGGCCACGAAACGATCGCGCAGGTGCTGAGGGAAGTCGGTTTCAGTGCGCAGGAAGTCCAGGCTGTCTACTTCGGCAACTGGCTACGCGACCATTCGCAACTGATCGACCCCAAGCTCGTTCGCCCCGAAAATGCCCCCAAGCAATTCCCCAGGAAAATCTCCAGAGACGTCCTCACCCAGATCGTCGACCTGTTGGCACTCAAAGCGTTCAACGGCCTGCAGAACACCGAGGAGGGGCGCGAAGCCTACAGGGTGACTACCGAGCTGCTCGGTGTGTATCGCCCTTCGGAACACATCGACAACCCCACCGACCATAGCGAGATGCCCCTCGACCCCAGGGAAATCGACGAGGATTTCGAAGCGCCGGTCAAGCCAGGTGATGACGCGACCATGGTCTACCGCGCTCTATCGAGAAAGGTCTACATGGATAGGCCGATCATCAACCTGCATCACCACATTCAAAGGGCTGGGTACTCCGACGAAAAAACAGATCGCCTGCGGCATTTCGGCGAGGCCCTGCATATCGTCGAAGACTATTTCGCCCATTCCAACTTCGTCGAGCTCAGCTTGCGCAAGCTTGGCTATGAGGACGTACTGCCCTGGACAACAGAAACCGATTGTGAACATGGCCTGCCGGTGGTTACCGGCCTGTTCAGCGGATTCGACATCCTCGCCAGTGTCGCCGAACCGTTGGCCAAGATGATGTTCCCCGCCAACCCTCCGGCGTTCGAGGACATTGAACGTGGCTACCGTAGCGATGCCGAGAAGGTGATGTTGATTCTGCTCCGCGAGCAGGAAAATCCCATGTGGCTGAATGCACTGGAACGACTGCTGGCCCTGCGCGACAATCTCGCCGATAACCCGTTGTTCCGCTTTGCCCATCATGTGTATTGGGCAGTGACCCTGCCGTTGCGGGTGGTCGGCCATTACTGCAACCAGGTCTTCCAGTCACTGCTGACAAAACTCGGCGACCTGGTGGACGATTTCCAGACAGAATTTGGTGATGACCCCAACACTACGCCGGGCGTAGACCCGACCCACTCACAGCTGGCCAAGGATCACGACACCCACCCCTTCCACGAACTGGCGATGTTGCTCGCCAAAGAGGCAGTCAGACAGCTGGGCGGTCACATGCAGGCGTACTGGAGGGGTGAGCTGGCACTGCCGCCCTCAGAAGAGGCAATCGCCTTCATTCAGCACCCTTATGACACCGACTGGCAGGATGAAATCGTCGCCGAATGGGCAAGTACCCATGAACAGGAAATTGCGCGGGGAGCCTCTTCCAGCCTGTTCGACGAGCTGCGTGACAATTACGAGAAACATGCACGGGAACATCTGCGCGAGCTTGATGAGAACAAGAACTACACGCCGATCAAGACCAGCGAAAGTTTCAGAAATCTCTTCCCGTTCTTTTGATTGCAATAACCTTTGAGCACAAAAAAAGGGTGGGCCTATGGCCTAATGTCGGTCAGTTAAGCCAATTTGGGCCGCTTTGCGGCCCTTTGCGGGTAAACCCGCTCCCACAGGATCTCGCAAAGCCTCAAGCTGGCGCGAAACCTGTGGGAGCGGGTTTACCCGCGAAGGGCTGCAGAGCAGCCCAAATAAGTGCAATGAAGCGCTATCTGACTGGCATTAGCCTATGCCCACCCTTTTGGGGCCCATTCAAACCTCGGCTCAAAGGTCCAGCAACTGCCAGACCTCAAAAGCCGGTGTCTGATACGGATGGCTGCGTTTGAGCGCGTCGACGACCTGCATGATCAGCCCGTCGGCCACCACCAGCTCCACCTTCCACTCCTCGACTACCTCGACCTGGCCGGCCTGCCCGAGGTACGGCTGGCTGCCGTCCAACGGGCGGAACTGGCCCTGGCCGAGGGTCTGCCAGGCGCAGTGGTCATAGTCGCCGATGCGTCCGCCACCGGCGGCAAACACAGCGGCCTTGACCACCTCGACATGGCTGTCGGGGACGAAGAAGGCGAGCTTGTGCACCCTTAGTTCACCCAGACGCGCGCGTTACGGAACATGCGCATCAGGGCCGCGTCTTCCTGCCACTCGTCCGGGCGCCAGGAGTTCTGCACGGCGCGGAACATACGCTCAGGGTGCGGCATCATGATGGTCACGCGACCGTCACGGCTGGTGAGGCCGGTGATCCCGCGCGGCGAGCCGTTCGGGTTGGCCGGGTAGGCTTCGGTGACCTTGCCGTGGTTGTCGACGTAGCGCAGGGCCACGCAACCGGACAGGTCGGCTTCCAGCAGTGCCTCTTCACTTGCGAACTCGGCATGGCCTTCACCGTGGGCGATGGCGATCGGCATGCGCGAACCGGCCATGCCCTGCAGGAAGATCGAGTTGGACTTCTGCACCTCGACCATGGCCACGCGTGCCTCGAACTGCTCCGAGCGGTTGCGCACGAAGTGCGGCCAGTACTCGGTGCCCGGGATCAGCTCGTGCAGGTTGGACATCATCTGGCAACCGTTGCACACGCCCAGGGCGAAGCTGTCGGTACGCTCGAAGAACGCCTGGAAGGCATCGCGGGCACGGGCGTTGAACAACGCCGACTTGGCCCAGCCTTCACCGGCACCGAGTACATCGCCGTAGGAGAAGCCACCGCAGGCCACCAGGCCCTTGAAGGCTTCGAAGTCCACGCGGCCAGCGAGGATATCGCTCATGTGCACGTCGATGGCGGCAAAGCCTGCGCGGTCGAAGGCGGCAGCCATTTCGACCTGGCCGTTGACGCCCTGCTCGCGCAGGATTGCCACTTGCGGGCGTACGCCCTTCTTGATGTACGGCGCGGCGATGTCATCGTTGACGTCGTAACCCAGCTTGACCGACAGGCCAGGGTTGTCTTCCTCGAGCAGCAGGTCGAATTCCTGGTCGGCGCAGTCGGCGTTGTCGCGCAGGCGCTGGATCTGGTAGCTGGTTTCGGCCCACTGGCGCTGCAGCAGGCGACGATCGCCCTTGAACAGCTCGATGCCTTCGAAGTTGATCAGGACTTCGCCATTGTTGATCGGCTGGCCGATCACCGCGACGCAGTCTTCACCCAGCCCGGCGGCGCTGAACTGTGCCAGCACTTCACCGGTGGCGTCCTGACGCACCTGGATCACCGCACCCAACTCCTCGTTGAAGAGGATGGCAGCAACCTTTTCACGCTTGCTGGTCAGGGTGTTCAGTTCCAGCTCGAGGCCGCAGTGGCCAGCGAAAGCCATTTCCAGCACGGTGGTCATCAGGCCGCCGTCGGAACGGTCGTGGTAGGCCAGCAGGTGACCATCGGCGTTCAGGCCCTGGATCACGGCGAAGAACGCCTTGAGGTCTTCGGCGTCGTCGACGTCTGGTGCCTGGGCTGCGATCTTGCCGTAGGTCTGGGCCAGGATCGAGGCGCCCATGCGGTTCTTGCCGCGGCCCAGGTCGATCAGGATCAGGTCGGTCTCGCCCTTGTCCATGCGCAGTTGCGGGGTCAGGGTCTGGCGGATGTCGGTGACCGGGGCGAAGCCAGTGATGATCAGCGACATCGGCGAAGTAACGCTCTTCTCGCCGCTCTCATCGCTCCACTTGGTCTTCATCGACATCGAGTCTTTGCCGACCGGGATGGTAATACCCAGCTCCGGGCACAGTTCCATGCCCACAGCCTTGACGGTGTCGTACAGGCGCGCGTCTTCACCCGGGTGACCAGCGGCGGACATCCAGTTGGCCGACAGTTTGACGTCGGACAGTTTTTCGATGCGCGAGGCGGCCAGGTTGGTGATGGTCTCGCCGATGGCCATGCGGCCGGACGCCGGGGCATCCAGCAGTGCCAGCGGAGTACGTTCGCCCATGGCCATGGCTTCGCCGGTGTAGACGTCGAAACTGGTGGCAGTGACGGCGCAGTCGGCCACCGGGACCTGCCACGGGCCGACCATCTGGTCGCGGGCGACCAGGCCGGTGATGGTGCGGTCGCCGATGGTGATCAGGAAGCTCTTGCTGGCCACGGCCGGGTGGTTCAGCACGCGCTGCACAGCCTGGTCCAGGTCCAGCTTGCTCGGGTCGAAGTCATCGCCCAGTTCGGCTTCGCGGGTGACCGAACGGTGCATGCGCGGCGGCTTGCCCAGCAGCACGTCGAGCGGCATGTCCACCGGGGTGTTGCCGAAGTGGCTGTCGCTGACGGTCAGGTGCGGCTCTTCAGTCGCCTCACCAACCACGGCGAACGGGCAACGCTCGCGCTCGCAGATGGCCTGGAAGCGCTCGAAGTCCTCAGCGCTGACCGCCAGCACGTAGCGCTCCTGGGATTCGTTGCTCCAGATTTCGTGCGGGGCCATGCCCGGCTCGTCGTTGGGCACGTTGCGCAGTTCGAAGCGCCCGCCGCGGCCGCCATCGTTGACCAGCTCGGGGAAGGCGTTGGAGATACCGCCGGCACCCACGTCGTGGATGAAGGCGATCGGGTTCTTGTCACCCAGCTGCCAGCAGCGGTCGATGACCTCCTGGCAACGGCGCTCCATTTCCGGGTTTTCGCGCTGTACCGAGGCAAAGTCCAGGTCAGCCGAGCTGGCACCGGTGGCCACCGACGAGGCGGCGCCGCCGCCCAGGCCGATCAGCATGGCCGGGCCACCGAGCACGATCAGCTTGGCGCCGACGGTGATTTCGCCCTTCTGTACGTGGTCTTCACGGATGTTGCCCATGCCGCCGGCGAGCATGATCGGCTTGTGGTAGCCGCGCACTTCTTCGCCGTGGGGGGTGTTGATGCTCTGCTCGAAGGTACGGAAGTAGCCGGTCAGGGCCGGGCGACCGAATTCGTTGTTGAACGCGGCGCCGCCCAGTGGGCCTTCGATCATGATGTCCAGCGCGTCGACGATGCGCTCCGGCTTGCCATAGGCTTTTTCCCATGGCTGTTCGAAGCCTGGGATACGCAGGTTGGACACGGTGAAGCCGGTCAGGCCAGCCTTGGGCTTGGCGCCGCGACCGGTAGCGCCTTCGTCGCGGATTTCGCCGCCGGAGCCGGTGGAGGCGCCGGAGAACGGGGCGATGGCGGTCGGGTGGTTGTGGGTCTCGACCTTCATCAGGATATGCACCGGCTCCTGCACCGCGCCGTACTGGCGGGTTTCAGGGTTCGGGAAGAAGCGACCGGCCACCGAACCGACGATCACCGAGGCGTTGTCCTTGTAAGCGGACAACACGCCTTCGCTGTGCATCTGGTAGGTGTTCTTGATCATGCCGAACAGGCTTTTTTCCTGCTCCTCGCCGTCGATGTCCCAGCTGGCATTGAAGATCTTGTGGCGGCAGTGCTCGGAGTTGGCCTGGGCGAACATCATCAGTTCGATGTCGTTCGGGTTGCGCTTGAGGCCCTGGAAGGCGTTGACCAGGTAATCGATCTCGTCCTCGGCCAGGGCCAGGCCCAGGTCGATGTTGGCCTGGGCCAGGGCGGCGCGGCCACCGCCAAGGATGTCGACCGAGGTCATCGGCTTGGGCTGGGCATGGCTGAACAGGTCGGCTGCCTGCTCCAGCTTGGCCAGCACGCGCTGGGTCATGCGGTCGTGCAGCTCGGCGGCGATCAGCTGGGCATCGGCCTCGGACAGTTCACCGGCGACGTAGTAGGCGATGCCGCGCTCCAGGCGCTGGATCGACTGCAGGCCGCAGTTGTGGGCGATGTCGCTGGCCTTGGAAGCCCAGGGCGAGATGGTGCCCAGACGCGGGACCACCAGGAACAGGCGGCCGGTCGGCTCCTGCACCGGCACGCTCGGGCCGTACTTGAGCAGACGGCCCAGCACCTGCTGCTGGTCGGCGGTCAGCTCGCCGTCGACGTCGGCGAAGTGGGCGAATTCGGCATACAAACCAGTAACAGCGGGGACTTTCTGGCTCAGTTGCTCGAGTAATTTACCGTGGCGAAAGGCAGAAAGGGCAGGAGCGCCGCGCAGGATCAACATCGTCGGGACAGCCTCAGGAAGGGGTGTGCTTAGAGGCCGTGCATTCTAGCCTAGTTTGCAGGCTTTCGGCACCCGCTCTAAGCCAATGCTGCCGGGCGGTGGAACCGGACCTCGGGGTCAAAAAAGCAGCTGCAAGCTGCAAGCTCCAAGCCACAAGAAAAAAGCGAGCATGCATGCCCTGCTTTTTGCTTGCAGCCTGCAGCCTGTCACTTGCAGTTCAGGTCAGCTAGCAGACCTGCCAACCATTGTCGAGATATGGCGCCAGCAGTCCTTTGCGTATACTGCACGCTATGTTCGCCCACACTGCTTTGCGCCAGCGTTGCGCCAAATGGCTCTTCGCAACCGGACTCTTCCTGATGCTCGGTGCCTGCGTTGAAAAACCCAGCACCCTCGAACGCGTCAAGGAGGACGGCGTATTGCGCGTGATTACCCGCAACAGCCCGGCCACCTACTTCCAGGACCGCAACGGCGAAACCGGCTTCGAGTACGAGCTGGTCAAGCGCTTTGCCGACGACCTTGGGGTGAAGCTGCAGATCGAGACCGCCGACAACCTCGACCAACTGTTCGACCAGCTGGGCAAGCCGTCCGGCCCGGTGCTGGCCGCCGCCGGCCTGGTCAGCAGCGAGCGGCGCACCACCCAGGCGAAGTTCTCCCACCCCTACCTTGAGGTCACGCCCCAGGTCATCTACCGCAATGGCCGTTCGCGCCCCACCAATGCCCAAGGCCTGGTGGGCAAGAAGATCATGGTGCTCAAGGGCAGCAGCCACGCCGACCAGCTGGCGGAACTGAAAAAGCAGAACCCAGGGCTGGAATACGCAGAGTCCGACGCCGTCGAAGTGGTCGACCTGCTGCGCATGGTCGACGAAGGCCAGATCGATCTGACCCTGGTCGACTCCAATGAGCTGGCGATGAACCAGGTTTACTTCCCCAACGTGCGCGTGGCCTTCGACCTGGGCGACAGCCGCGACCAACGCTGGGCGGTGGCCGCCGGTGACGACAACAGCCTGCTCAACGAGGTCAACGAGTTCCTCGACAAGGCGCAGAAGAACGGCACCCTGCAGCGCCTGAAAGACCGTTACTACGGCCACGTCGATGTACTCGGCTACGTGGGCGCCTACACCTTCGCCCAGCACCTGCAGCAACGCCTGCCCAAGTACGAGAAGCACTTCAAGAGCTACGCCAAGGTCGAGCAAGTGGACTGGCGCCTGTTGGCGGCCATCGGCTACCAGGAATCCATGTGGCAACCGGAGGTCACCTCCAAGACCGGCGTGCGCGGCCTGATGATGCTCACCCAGCGCACCGCCCAGGCCATGGGGGTGTCCAACCGCCTCGACCCCAAGCAGAGCATCCAGGGCGGTGCCAAGTACTTCATGAAGATCAAGGAAGAGCTCGACGACAGCATCAAGGAGCCCGACCGCACCTGGTTCGCCCTGGCCGCCTACAACGTCGGCAGCGGCCACCTGGAAGACGCCCGTACCCTGGCCAAGCGCGAAAAGCTCGACCCGAACAAGTGGCTGGACGTGAAGAAGATGCTGCCGCGCCTGTCGCAGAAGCAGTGGTACAGCAAGACCAAGTACGGCTATGCCCGCGGCGGTGAGCCGGTGCACTTCGTGGCCAACATCCGTCGTTACTACGACATCCTCACCTGGGTGACCCAGCCGCAGCTCGAGGGCCAGGTGGCCGAAGGCAACCTGCATGTGCCAGGGGTGAACAAGGACAAGCCGGCGGAGCAGTCGCCGGCGATGTAATCCCGGCTTCCCATGGCGCCTGTGGGAGCGGGTTTACCCGCGAAAGGGCCGGCACAGGCGACACAAGACTGCCAGAGCTACCCCTTCGCCCTACGGGCCTTGAAGAACTCACTCAGAATCGCCCCGCACTCCTCGGCCAACACCCCGCCCTCGACCATCACCCGATGGTTGAGAAAGCCCTGCCCGAAGAACTGCCCCTGGCTCTGCACGATGCCGGCCTTGGGCTCCAGCGCCCCGTACACCACCCGCGCCACCCGCGAATGGACGATCAGCCCGGCACACATGCTGCAGGGTTCCAGGGTCACGTACAGGGTGCTGCCCGGCAGCCGGTAGTTGCTGGCGGACTTCGCCGCAGCGCGGATGGCAACCATCTCGGCATGGGCGCTGGGGTCGCTGTCGATGATCGGCCGGTTGAAGCCCTGGCCGATCACCTGGCCGTGCTGCACCAGCACCGCCCCCACCGGGACTTCGCCCAGGCTCGCGCCTTCGGCGGCCAGTTGCAGCGCCAGGCGCATGAATTCCTGATCGCGGCTGCGATCGATGATCTGCGGGCGCATCAGACCACCGCGATCGCGGCCATCAGGCCGGTTTCCATGTGGTCGATGACATGGCAATGGAACATCCAGGTCCCCGGGTTATCGGCCACCAATGCCACCTGGGCCCGCTCGTTCTTGCCCAGCAGGTAGGTGTCGGTGAACCACGGCTCGACGATCTTGCGGCGATTGGACGCGATCACCTTGAAACTCATGCCATGCAGGTGGATCGGGTGCTGGTACTGGGTCATGTTCTTCAGCTCGAAGATGTAGCTCTTGCCCTTCTGCAGCGTGGCGATCGGTCGGTCGGCGCAGGTCTTGTCGGTGATGTCCCAGGCCTGGCCGTTGATCTGCCACAGGCTCGGCGGCTTGCCGTTGTCGGTGTTCACCGAGACCTTGCCGACCCATTCGAAGTTGAAGTTGAGCTTCTCGGCGTTCTGCAGGTCCGGCTCGGCAATCGGGTTGGCCGGCAGCGCCTTGGGCCAGTCGCCCGGCGCCTGGTTGCTGGCCACCGAGCGCAGGGTACCCAGGCGCACGAAGCCGTCACGCAGGGAAACCTCCTCGCCCGCCTCTGGGATACGGATGGCCAGGCAGATACGCATGCCCGGCCCGAGCCAGTAATCGTCGTCCAGAGGGCGCGGCGTGACCGGGTTGCCATCGAGGGCGTAGATCATCGCCTCGCAGTTGCCCTTGAGGTTGAGGCGATAGGTCCAGGTGTTGTCCAGGTTCAGCAGGCGCACCCGCACCACCTGCCCGGCCGGCAGCTCGGTGACCGAGTCGGCCTGGCCATTGATGGTGATCAGCCGGCCTGCGGTGCCATTGCGGGCAGCCTCGCGCGGCACGCTGAACGGCATCCAGGCGCCCTGCTCATCGACATGCCAGTTTTTCAGGCTGAGGGTGCGCTCATGCGCGAAGCCGGTCGGCTCGCGCTCCTCGACGATCAGCGGGCCGACCAGCCCACGGCCGAGCTCCTCGGAGCTGCTGACGTGCGGGTGGTACCAGTAACTGCCCGCATCCGGCACCTTGAACTTGTAGTCGAAGTACTCGCCCGGCTTGACCGGCAACTGCGACACATAAGGCACCCCGTCCATTTCCAGCGGCAGGCGGATGCCGTGCCAATGAATGGTGGTTTCCACCGGCAGGTGGTTGATGAAGCGCACCCGCAACCAGGTGCCCTGACGTACCCGCAGCTCGGTACCCGGCGCCGACGGGCCAAAGGCCCAGGCCTCGGTCTTGAAACCCGGCACCAGCTCGACATCCAGGGGGGCAGCGATCAGCTCGTAGTCGTGCCCGGCGTTGTCATCCTCGACCTTGCCCAGCCAGTAGCGCGCCGCGCCCCCGGCGCCCAGGCCTACCACCACCAGGCCAGTCAGGCCCTTGAGCATTTGTCGACGGGTAAAGGACATCGGTGCGGGTACCTCGTTTCTGCACAATCAACACACCGGCAACGGCCGGCGATGAAGGGCGAATACGATACACCTGCATTTGCGAAATATTAAGTGAAAGGACACATTTAAGCCCGAGCCTGTCCAGGCCCCAAGCAATATGTACCACCAGCATGGCTACGCTTCCGACAGGCTGACATCCGTACCTCCCACACGGATAAAAGCAATGTCACTCGACCCCATGCATACCAATGAACAAAAAGCCCTGCACGACCTGGCAAGCCAGCTGATCGCAGACTGCCCGGACATGCGCGAAATGGCGCGCCATGTCGCGCAGCAGGTCCTCGAACGCAACGGCTTGCGCTCGCTGGACCCCGACAAAGTTTTTCTGCATCGATTCAAAAGGGCCGTCAGCAGCCCCAGGACGTTCAATGGATGGCAGCATTTCGAAACCCCTTACCAGTCGCTGACCTTGCCTCAGCTGGTAATGCATCGCTTCAACGTCAGCGAGCAGGACAATACCGACCTGCTCGGCTACCTGGTCGGTTTCTACAGCGATGGGCCGGACAAGGGTGTGTACGACGAACACAACGAAGTGAGGCTCGATGCCAGGCAAGTCATGGACTACTTCTGGAGCATCGATTTTGCCGCCGACTTCAACAAGCACCTCAGCGCGTTCTGGTCCGGGCAGTCGACACAGTTCCGCACCCTGGCTAAAGCCAACTTCCTGAGCAAGGTGCTGGAAGTGTGCGCCCACGACCCGGGTTCGGCGCTTGCCCGGTGCTGCGGCGAGGTCTCGCAGGCCCTCGTTGGCGGACAGTTCTGGCCACCCACCCAGGAACAGTTGCAGCAGGAAGTCGCCCCAAGCCCAGAAATTCGCCTGTGCGCCCTGGATATCGGCGGCCATGTGGCAACCGATATTCTGCGGGTGGAAATGCAAGACGGTCGGCAATTGCTCTACTTACCCGGCGAAGTCGATGCCCTGCAGCTATTCCCGGACAGCAACGAACTGTTCTGGTGGGTGCTCAATCACAACAACCAGGCCGAGAACCGCGTCCGCTTCATGGGGCACTTCTCGCTTGCCGATCGCGAAGAAGGCGACAGCAATGTCGGGCTCAACCACCTGGTCGACCTGCTGTACCAAGGCTGGGGCAGAAGCGACTACTCGGGCCTGAATACGCTGAACCTGACGATCCAGGGCGACGCGTTCAGCTGGCTACGGGACAAGGCTCACCAGCGCATGCTGGATGATGCGTATTTCTCCTTGCGCGCCAATAGCGACCTGCGCAAGCAAATGTGGATCGGCTACCTGAAAGCATTCGCGCAGGTGTTCGGGCCTATGGCGGCTGTGGACTGGCCCGTCGCGCTGGCGGTGGTCGGCGCGGGCCTGGCCGAGACCGGCCTGAACATCGACCAGGCGATCAATGGTCATACCACGCGCGACCGCAAGGCCGGCGTCACAGGCGCGATCTTCGCCGCCATCAACACGTTGTTCAATGCCACCTTCCTACGCGGCGCCCCTGGCAAACCTCTGGCGGAGCTGGGAGAGTCTGCCGAGGCCGCAGAAGCAGGCAGCATCGAAGAAGACGCCGCTTCAGCCGAGCAAGGCGAGACGCAAGCCCAGGAAGAGGATCGCGCCATTGAGGCGGATGACCTGCATGCCTGGGTGCCTCGCCCCTTCTGGCCGGGTGAGAGCTGGGAGCTGCTGGCCCCCTTCGAAACCAACGTACTGCTCACCGGCGAACCCGGCTCCGGCGTGCTCGAAGGCGTCTACACCCAGGACGGTCAATTCTACGTGCTGGTCGACGAGCTGCCCTACCAGGTGCGCTATGTGAACGAGCTGAAGACCTGGACCATCGTCGATCCCGAAAACCCGTTCTCCTTCTACAAGAGCCAAGGCATTCGCCTGGCAGCCGATGGTCAGTGGTATCCCCTCGAACGCCTGGGTCTCAATGGAGGCGGGCTCTCGCGACTGAAAGTCTGGGGGCGCACCGGCAACGGGGCCAGCCTGCCTGCACTTCCCGAGACGCCTTATGAGGTTCCGGCGAACCAGCGCCCGCTCTTGAGAGCGGTCACCGACCTGGAGCTCACTGGCGACCGGCTGGACATCACAAATCCACAGCGCAATACGGCCATTCAACACTTCCTCGAATTGCGCGAGCAATTGGCGGCTGACGCGGCCAGGTTCATGCAGGCGCCTGAACTGCCGCCGCGACCACGGATTCCTGAGCCTGTCGCCAATTCGACACCCAAAGACCTGTTCAGACAGATCTATGACAACACCAATGGCCTGGTCGTCGGGGAAGCCCACAGCGGTATCGGCAGCAAGCGCTTGCTGATCGACAACATGAGCTTGCTGCGCAAGTTGAAAGTGAAAACGCTGTACATGGAACACTACCAGATCGATTTCCAGCAGGCCGACCTCGACATATTCAACCGCACCGGCCAGATGAGCCCGGACCTGGATACCTATGTCAGCAGCCAGGACAGAGGCCACTTTACCGACCCCTCGGGCCGCTACACATTCCGCCAGGTACTGGTAGCGGCACAAAAGAACGGCGTGCGGATCCAATCCATCGACTGCATGGCGAGCTACAGACAGCAGTGGTCCACCGCGCCGTCCAAGGTGGCGCGCCAGCAAATGATGAATTTCTACGCTCACCGTATCATCCAGGCCGATCAGGCGGTACGCGGTCCAGGGAGGTGGGTGGCCCTGGTGGGCAACACGCATGCCAGCACATTCGAAGGCGTCGCAGGGCTTGCCGAAACGGAAGGTGCCGTTGGCCTGCGTGTCGAGGATGTACCGGTAGGCCAGCCGGACAGCTTCGACACCGATCCTGGACTCGACATCAGCGACGGCCAGGTATTGCGGGTCAAGAGCGACCTGCGCCTGCGGGCGGCCGTGGACTCGTCTCGCCCGGCCACCAAGGACTTCGATACGCTACTGCCACGCCCAGGTGACTACACCCTCGAGCATGAAGGTGGCAATTCGGTTGTGGTCAGCAGAGGCCGTGACATGACCCTGCGACGCACCCTGATCAAACGCGAAGGCCGCTATATCTACATCGAACGACCGGAATGGGGATCGCTACATGAACGTCGGCTGCCGCAGCTCGCCGACCTGCACACCTTCCTCGCGCTGCGCGGAATGCACTACATCGGCACTTGAGGACCAATAAACCGGGCAATGCCGACAAGTGTGCTGCATAGCGCACTTGTCGTACCCATCCTCCGAGTCGGGCACCAGCCTCACGACGGCTCGTCGACCTTGCGCAGTTCTGGGCCGGCTGCTTAAGTTCTTGCAATCGAGGCCTGCCAGCGACGGCCTGCCCAACGCCCGTTGAGCACATTCATCCCTTCGACGAACTGGGGCTTGAAACCATGTGGAAAAGGACTTGGCCGCTGCACATCGCCCTACTGCTCGCCTTATCTCTGTTGCTGGTGCCGAAGATCATCCTGATCGACTACTTCGCCAATCGCTGGATCGACACCAGCCCGTCCAGCATCGCCCTGTACCTGCTGCAGGACCTGCTGTTGGCCGCGCTGGTCTACCTGCTTGCCATCACCACGTTGCGCAGGCGCAAGTACAGTTTCTTCCTGGTCGCGTTCCTGGCCGGCGCCCTGCTGCTCCTGTTGCTCATCGACATGCGTGTGAGGGAGCTCTGGCTCAAACCGCTGGACTGGCCGCTGATCCAATACAGCCTTGAGAATGCCAGCAACCTGACGTCGGGGGCGCCGGTGTTCCTCAACCAGCTGGCAGGTTTTGGCCTGACCTTCCGCTTCATCGTATTCGTGCTGTTCCTGGCTTACCTGGCTGCTTGGGGGCTGGTGGGCCTGGCCACCTACCAGGCGTTCAAACGCCCGCCTGCCGCGCCGGCAAGGGCACGCACGCTGGGCTTGGTCGTATTGCTGTGCGGCCTGCTGCTGGGGGCGATCTTCGCCAAGGACGCCCGCTATGACCTGAACGACAACATCGTCACCCGCTCGCTGGTCTCAGCCCTGCAGAACGCCACCCAGGTGAATGCGAGCCTGCACCCCAACCTGCTGCCCTTCGAACAACCCGCTTACCCCGTGTCCGCCATCAATACCCTGCCCAAACTCGACACCGCGCCCGCAGCAGACTTCAAGAACCTGGTGTACATCGTCATGGAGTCGGTGCGCTGGAACAGCATTTTCGGCGCCGATGTCCGCACCGCCCAGCGCTACCCCACCTTCGACAGGCTTGCGCGCGAGGGCATGCTGTTCAAGTCGTATGTGACGGTGCCCCATTCATCCAAGGGTTACTACTCGATCTTCACCGGGCAGCACGCCTACCCCGGCGTTGAAATCAAAGAGGCGATGCCCCTGCACCAGCCCGGCGTGATCCATGAACTGCAGCAGAAAAACAACATGCAGGCTATCGCCTTCAGCTCACTCTTCCTGCAGTTCGAGAACATGGACGGCTTCCTCAAGTCCATCGGTGTGGCCAACGCCTATGCCGTCGCCGACATCGCGCCCGCCAACACACTGGCGCAGAACAACAGCAGCTTTGGCGACAGTGACGAGCTGCTGTACACATCCAGCATTCCCCACCTGCAGGCCATCAGCAAAACCGGCAAAGGGTTTATCGCCTTGTACTTCCCAAGCGCCGCGCATTACCCCTACGACTGCACGGGCACGTCCGCCTCGCAGTCAGCGCTGGAAAAGTACGAAACCTGCATCGAGACCACCGACACCCTGATCGGGCAAATGCTCGAGGGGTACGACAAGGCGGGCCTGCTCGACTCCACCCTGTTCGTGCTGGTGGGCGACCATGGCGAGTCGTTCGGCGAACACGGGCTGTTCATTCACAACTCGTCCATGCACGAAGAAGAAGTGACCGTGCCGCTGATCTTCTGGGCCAAGGGCAAGCCCCTGGCCAAGCCGATCTCGACTACCAGCCAGCAGACCGACATCGCCCCCACCATTGCCGACTTCTTCGCGGTGGCCGACGCGCCGTTCAACGTGCAAGGCATCAGCTTGCTCAGGGACCACGGCAAGCGGGTGTTCTACATGTCGACGTTCTTCGACCAGTTGTCCTCGGCACTGGTGGAGCACCCGTACAAGTACATCTACGAATACAGCCCGGATACCCTGGTGCGCTACCACCTCGAAAACGACCCACAGGAAAAGAACCCTCAGCCGGTCGAAGGCGACGCGTTCACGACCCTGAAGAACCGCCTGCTGTCCTACGACGCGTACCAGAAGGCGCTGTTTGCAAAAGACCCCAAGCCAGGCGAGTGATGTGCAATTATCCTCCGGCCATACGCACTCACAAGGAGGGGGTCATGAAAGAGCATACCTACGCGCTGACCGTGAACTGGACCGGCAACACCGGCCAGGGCACCACCAGTTATACCGCTTACCAACGGGACTTCAGTGTCGAGGCCCAGGGCAAGCCAGCGCTGCCCGGCTCGGCCGACCCGGCTTTTCGTGGCGACCGCAGCCGCTGGAACCCCGAAGACCTGCTGCTCGCCTCGGTATCAGCCTGCCACAAGCTGTGGTACCTGCACCTGTGCGCGGTGAACAACGTGAATGTGCTGGCGTACGTCGACAACCCAAAGGGCCGAATGGTCGAAGGCGATGGCGAACGCAAGGGGCATTTCACGGAGATCGTGCTGCGCCCGCAGGTGGTGGTGAGCAACGATTCGGATCCGCAAGTCGCCCTGCGCCTGCATGAAGACGCCCATCACGAATGCTTCATCGCCAACTCGGTGAACTTCCCGGTGCGTTGTGAGGCAGTGATCAACCGCGCGGGCTGAGGCCAGATACGACAAGGGCGCCTTGCGGCGCCCTTGTGGCTCAACTTATTCCCACTCGATAGTGGCAGGCGGCTTGCTCGACACGTCGTAGGTGACGCGGGAGATACCGGCGATTTCGTTGATGATGCGGCCGCTGACGGTTTCCAGCAGCTCGTACGGCAGCTGCGCCCAACGTGCGGTCATGAAGTCCACGGTCTCGACGGCGCGCAGCGCCACGACCCAGGCGTAGCGACGGCCATCGCCGACGACACCCACCGACTTGACTGGCTGGAACACCACGAAGGCCTGGCTGGTCTTGTGGTACCAGTCGGCCTTGCGCAGTTCTTCGATGAAGATGTGGTCGGCGCGACGCAGGATGTCGGCGTATTCCTTCTTCACTTCACCAAGGATACGCACGCCCAGGCCCGGGCCCGGGAACGGGTGGCGGTAGACCATGTCGTACGGCAGGCCCAGCTCCAGGCCGATCTTGCGCACTTCGTCCTTGAACAACTCACGCAGCGGCTCGACCAGCTTGAGGTTCATCTCCTCCGGCAGGCCACCGACGTTGTGGTGCGACTTGATCACGTGGGCCTTGCCGCTCTTGGCGCCGGCCGACTCGATCACGTCGGGGTAGATGGTGCCCTGGGCGAGGAACTGGATGTTGTCCAGTTTGCTGGCTTCGGCATCGAACACGTCGATGAAGGTGCGGCCGATGATCTTGCGCTTCTTCTCCGGGTCCGCTTCGCCTTCCAGGTTGTCGAGGAACTGCTTCTCGGCGTCGGCGCGGATCACCTTGACGCCCATGTTCTCCTTGAACATGGCCATCACCTGATCGCCTTCGTGCAGGCGCAGCAGGCCGTTGTCGACGAATACGCAGGTCAGCTGGTCGCCGATGGCGCGGTGCAGCAGCGCGGCAACCACGGAAGAGTCGACGCCGCCGGATAGGCCCAGCAGGACGTTGGCCGAACCGACTTGCTCACGCACCTGGGCGATGGCGTCTTCGACGATGTTCGACGGGGTCCACAGGGCTTCGCAGCCACAGATGTCCTGGACGAAGCGCGACAGGATGCGGCCGCCCTGCTTGGTGTGGGTCACTTCCGGGTGGAACTGCACGCCGTAGTAGCCCAGGGCATCGTCGTACATGCCGGCGATCGGGCAGCTTGGGGTGCTGGCCAGCACGTTGAAGTTGCCCGGCATCTGGGTGACCTTGTCGCCGTGGCTCATCCACACGTCCAGGCCCAGTACGCCGTCATCGTCGACGTGGTCTTCGATACCGTCGAGCAGGCGGCTCTTGCCAACCACGTCAACGCGGGCATAGCCGAACTCGCGCAGCTCGGAACCTTCGACCTTGCCACCCATCTGTTCGGCCATGGTCTGCATGCCGTAGCAGATGCCCAGCACCGGCACTTTCAGGTCGAACACGGCCTGTGGCGCGCGCGGGCTGTTGGCTTCGTGGACCGACTCGGGGCCGCCAGCGAGGATGATGCCGCGCGGATTGAATTCGCGGATCGCTTCATCGTCCATGTCGAACGGGTGCAGCTCGCAGTACACGCCGATTTCGCGCACGCGGCGGGCGATCAGCTGGGTGTACTGGGAACCGAAATCGAGGATCAGGATGCGGTGAGCGTGAATGTCGAGGGCCATGACTTAATCTCGTCAGTGGAAATCGGAAACGACGCGGGGCTGTTTGTGACAGCCCCGTTCGGTAATTGCTGGAAGCCTTAGCCTACGCGGTAGTTAGGGGCTTCTTTGGTGATCTGCACGTCATGCACGTGGGACTCGGCCATGCCGGCACCGGTGATGCGCACGAACTCCGGCTTGGTACGCATCTCTTCGATGGTCGCGCTACCGGTGTAGCCCATGGACGAACGCAGGCCGCCCATCAGCTGGTGGATGATCGCCGACAGGGCGCCTTTGTATGGCACGCGGCCTTCGATCCCCTCAGGAACAAGCTTCTCGGCACCGGCCGAGGAGTCCTGGAAGTAACGGTCGGAGGAGCCTTGCGCCTGCGCCATGGCGCCCAGCGAGCCCATGCCGCGGTAAGCCTTGTACGAACGGCCCTGGAACAGCTCGACTTCACCCGGGGCTTCTTCGGTACCGGCGAACATCGAACCCATCATCACGCAGGAAGCACCGGCAACGATGGCCTTGGACAGGTCACCGGAGAAGCGGATGCCGCCGTCGGCGATCAGTGGCACACCCGTGCCTTCCAGCGCGGCGGCGACGTTGGCGATGGCGCTGATCTGCGGCACGCCGACACCGGCAACGATACGGGTGGTGCAGATCGAGCCTGGGCCGATACCGACCTTGACGGCGTCGGCGCCGGCTTCGGCCAGGGCCTTGGCAGCAGCGCCGGTGGCGATGTTGCCGCCGATCACCTGCACTTGCGGGTAGGTTTCCTTGACCCAACGTACGCGGTCGATCACGCCTTTGGAGTGACCGTGGGCGGTGTCGACCACCACCACGTCAACGCCGGCAGCGACCAGGGCGGCAACGCGCTCGCCGGTGTCCTTGCCGGTGCCGACGGCAGCGCCGACGCGCAGGCGACCCTGGTCGTCCTTGCTCGCCAGTGGGTAGGCCTTGGCTTTTTCGATGTCCTTGACGGTCATCATGCCCTTGAGCGCGAACTTGTCGTCGACGATCAGGACTTTTTCCAGACGGTGCTTGTGCAGCAGCTCGCGGACTTCGTTCTTGTCGGCGCCTTCGCGCACTGTGACCAGGCGCTCTTTAGGCGTCATCACGTCGCGGACCTTGGCGTCCAGGCGGGTTTCGAAGCGCACGTCACGGGAGGTGACGATGCCTACCAGGTCGCCGTTGGCCAGCACCGGAACACCCGAGATGTTGTTCAGGCGGGTCAGGTCGAACAGGTCGCGCACGGTGGCGTCGGCGTCGATGGTGATCGGGTCCTTGACCACGCCAGCCTCGAACTTCTTGACCTTGCGCACTTCGCCGGCCTGCTGCTCGATGGTCATGTTCTTGTGGATGATGCCGATGCCGCCTTCCTGGGCCATGGCGATGGCCAGACGCGCTTCGGTCACGGTATCCATGGCGGCGGAAACAAGGGGAATGTTCAGCTCGATGCCACGAGTCAAACGGGTCTTGAGACTGACTTCATTGGGCAGTACCTCGGAATAACCAGGTACAAGGAGGATATCGTCGAAAGTCAGGGCTTCTTGGCTGATACGCAGCATCGCGGGGGCTCCCGGGAGGGAAAAATGGAAGCGCGCCATTATACTCATCCACGGCGCGCCGCTCAATGCAAAATAAGGGCCTTCGGTCAGCCTTGTGGCAGTTTCACCTGCACCACCGCCACCGGCTGATCGAGCCAGTCGGCAAAGCTGTCGAGGAAGGCCTGGGTAAACCCGGCCTCGCCCCAGTTGTTGAAGATGAACCCCAGGTTGGAAAAGGCACATGGCTGCAGGTAAAGAAAGCCATTGATGTCGTCCTCGAAGCCGCACAACGGGCAGGTGAAGTTGTCGCTCACCCCCGGTGTCCACTCCTCCAGGCTCTCGAACAGCGGCTCGCCGACCTCGCGCCGGCACTCCGGGCAGCCAGCTTCTTCGAGGAAACCGTCGGTGGGGGTGTAGATGCACCGTTTGAGCACCACCTCAAGGCCGTTGACCTGCTCGCCGAAGGGCAGTTTCTCCGGGTGCAGGGCCACCTTGCGCGCGCCCTCGGCCAGGGCATGGCCCATTCGGTTGCCGGTACGCCCACAGGTGGTCAGTTGCTCCTCGACGATCTTCTCGCGCACCAGCCAGCGCAGGATGGCCCTTGAGCGGGCTTCGTGGGACGGCACGGTGGACAGTTTGGGGACGATGATGCTTTGGGTGTTCATGAACGAAACGCGCCTGCGGACTGCGGTAATGGCGCAATTCTAACGCTCACGCGCTCAGGTAGCGACCGATCAACGCCAGGCCGCTGGCCAGCACCAGCCAGGTGACCAGGCGCACGAAGGCTTCGCGGGACAGCCTCAGGGTCAGCCGTCGGCCCAGCCAGGTACCGACGAACATCACCGGCAACAGGCAGGCGGCCAACAGCAACAGGCTAGCGTCGGCATACACCCCGGCGATGAGGAACAGCGACAGGCGTACCACCGTGCTGCAACTGATCAGGGCTACCTGGGTCGCCCGCACCTGCTCCTTGGCCTCCAGCCGTGCGCTGAGGTAGATCGCGTATAGGAAACCACCACTGCCGAACATGGCGCCGAACAACCCACCCACCGTGCCCATGGGCACCGCCCAGACGCCCGACAGCCTCGCCGGCCTCACCTTCACCGCCAAGCCGTAGACCGCGTAAGCGGTGACGAACAGCCCCATCAGCAACAGCAGCACATCTGACTTCAGGCGCAGCAGGAACACCACGCCCAGCGTGCAGCCCACGGCCATGAACGGCAGCAGCCTCAGCAGTTCGCCGCGCACCACGTCGCGCCGCGACGCCAGCAAGTTGCCGAGGGCGGCGACGAAGTCCAGCAGCACCAGCAACGGAACGATCCGCGACAATGGCATGAAATGGATCAGCACGGGGCCGGCGACCAGCGCAGTGCCGAAGCCAGCGATGCCGAAGACGATATAGGCCACCCCCACACCGAGCAGGATGGGTAGCCAGTCGAGCATGGAAAACGACAGTTGAGCGAGCATTGCGGCAGTTCCTCGGGAGACCCCAGAAGGTTAGCCAGCGACAAGCCATGCCGACTAATATGCCTTTACGCCATGAGCCATCTGAAAAAGGCATGACATGACCTCGATCCGCCAACTGCGCTATTTCGTCGAAATCGCCGAGGCCGGCAGTTTCAGTGCCGCCGCCGAGCGGCTGTACATCGCCCAGTCGGCCCTCAGCCGTCAGATCAAGGAACTGGAGCTGCACCTGGGGTCCGCGCTGTTCGAACGCACCGCCCGCCAGCCACGGCTGACCGCCGCTGGGCTGGCCTTCCTCGACCGCGCCCGACGCCTGCTGGCCGACCTGGACAAGGCCGAACGCCTGGCCCGCGAGGTGGGCCAGGGCCTGCGCGGCAACCTGCGGCTGAACCACTCCAGTACCGTGCCGCTGACAGGGCAGCTGCTGCAGCGCCTCGGCAGCTACCTCGAGAACAACCCCGGCGTCTCCCTGGAGATCGCCCAGCAATCGTCGGAGGCGCAACTGGAAGACATCGCCGAAGGCCGCCTGGAGATCGGCCTGCTGCGCCTGCCGGTGCTGCGTCAGCACGAAGGCGTGGAGCTGCATGCGCTGTTCGACGAGCCTCTGCTGCTGGCGGTGGCGGCAAGCCACCCACTGGCCACGGCCGGCAGTGTTCGGCTGGGGCAACTGCGCGAGGAGCGCTTCATTTCCATACCCCATCGTCAGCGCGGCGGGTTGAGCTACCTGTCGGCGTCGTTGTGCATGAACGAGGGATTCTTCCCGCAGGCGGCGCAGGTGGTGTCGCGCAAGACCACGCAACTGCAGCTGATCCAGGCCGGGTTCGGGGTGGCGTTGCTGCCCCTGAGCATGCGCGAGATTGCCCCGCCCTCGGTCACCTTCGTGCCGCTGACCGAGGCCTGCCAGAGCACCGTGGCCCTGGCCTGCCGACGCGACGCGGGAGCGCTGTCGAGAAAGCTGCTGGACAGCCTGCGCTCGCCACAGGGCGATCAGGGCATGTAGCGCTCCACCAGCGCAAAGGCGATCGCCGCGGTCTCGGCATCGAGCACACCGTCAAAGTTGCCCGGCCGGAAATGCAGCTGGAACGCCCTGAGCAAGGCTCGCACCTGGGCCGGACCGGGGCTGGTCGGGAAGCTGTACCCGTACGTACGCAGCTTGTCGAGGACGACCTCGAGCTGCGGCAGGCAACCCGCAAACCGCTGCTGGTAGTGCGCCTTGCGTGCCTCGTCGTACCAGGCACCGATACCGGCCTGGTGCAGGGCCTGCCAGGGGAAAGCGGCGCCAGGGTCGCTCTTGCGGCCAATGGCAATGTCGCTATGGCCGACCACCTGGGTCGGCGTGATATCCGGATAGCGCTGCAGGATCGCCTGGCAAAGTTGGATCAAGGCTTCCACCTGCTGGGGGTGATAGGGCGGGAACATGAGCTGGCCGTTGCTCGCCGACGCCTGGTTGACGATCTCGATGCCGATCGACGTATCGTTCAGGTTGCTGCGTCCTGCCCAGCCGCTGACACCTGCGTGCCAGGCGCGCTCGTTCTCGTCGACGAGGCTGAAGGTGCGCATCGCGTCAAAACCTGCTCTCGCGAAGCTCGGATCGGACGGGTCGGGCACCAGGTAATGGGCGCTGACCTGAGTGCCGTTGACCAGCGCATTGATCGAGCCGTTGAAATTGACGGCTGTGTAATGCAGCACGAGGAATCGCACCCGTCGGTTGGAAGCCTTGGAGCGGTAGGTGTGGGCGTCTATGGGGTACATGGCGGATCTCCTCATGGAATCAGGCGCCCAGACTGCATCGCCGGGTGTCGGGGCCGGCAGCCGGAAATGCTCCCAAGGTTGGGCGTGCCAGCAGCCGGCACAGTGCATCCGCGCGATGGCTCCTTTATGATGCCCGGCATGATCAGAGACCCTTTCGAACGACTCGGCCTGGACCGCGAGGTCCTCACCGTCAGCCAACTCAACGGCCGCGCCCGCGTACTGCTCGAGGACGTGTTCCGCAGCGTCTGGGTGGAAGGCGAGATTTCCAACCTCGCCCGCCCGGCATCCGGCCACCTGTATTTCACCCTCAAGGACAGCGGCGCGCAGATCCGCTGCGCGCTGTTCCGCCAGAACGCCCTGCGCGTGCGCCAGGCGCTGCGCGACGGCCTGGCGGTCAAGGTGCGCGGCAAAGTCTCGCTGTTCGAAGGCCGTGGCGACTACCAACTGATCCTCGACACCGTCGAACCGGCCGGTGACGGCGCCCTGCGCCTGGCCTTCGAGGCCCTTAAGGAAAAACTCGGCGCCGAAGGCCTGTTCAGCACCGAGCGCAAGAAACCCTTGCCGGTGCATCCGCAACGCATCGGCATCATCACCTCGCCCACCGGCGCTGTGATCCGCGACATCATCAGCGTGTTCGGCCGCCGTGCGCCGCAGGTCGAGCTGAACCTGATCCCCACCGCGGTACAGGGCCGCGAGGCCATCGGGCAGATCGTCCGCGCCCTGCAGCTGGCCGACCGCCAGGGTTTCGATGCGCTGATCCTGGCCCGTGGCGGTGGCTCGCTGGAAGACCTCTGGTGCTTCAACGAAGAAGCCGTGGCCCGCGCCGTGGCGGCGTGCGTGACGCCTATCGTCAGTGCCGTGGGCCATGAGACCGACGTGTCGATCAGCGACTTCGTCGCCGACGTGCGCGCCCCCACCCCGTCGGCGGCCGCCGAACTGCTGGCTCCCGACAGCAGCGGCCTGCAACAGCGCCTCGACAGCCTGCAGCGGCGCCTGTTGCTGCGCATCCAGAACCGCCTGGCCCACGACCGCCTGCGCGTCGATGGCCTGGCCCGGCGCCTGCGCCACCCGGGCGAGCGCCTGCGCCAGCAGGCACAGCGCCTGGATGACCTGGACATGCGCATGCGCCGCGCCTTCATGCTCAGCCTGCAACGCCGCCACGAGCGCCTGGGCCGTCTCGACACCCGCCTGGCCGCGCAACACCCAGGCCGTTCGCTGAAGCTGCTCAAGCAACGCCTGGACAGCCTTGGCGAACGCCTGCCACGGGCCATGCGCGAAGTGCTCAAGGACCGTCGCCAGCGCTTCCAGGCGCAACTGCAGACCCTGCAGGTGGTCAGCCCGCTGGCGACCCTGGCCCGCGGCTACAGCATCCTGCTCGACGAACGCGGCCAGGCCATTCGCAGCGCCGCCCAGACCCACAACGGCCAGCGCCTGACCGCCCGCCTCAACGAAGGCGAGCTCAAGGTGCGGGTCGAGGACAACCACCAGACTCCGGTCACCCTTTCGCTACTGGACTGACACATGCCCCGCCTGCTCGCTCCCCTGCTTGCCCTGTTCCTGCTGCTGCCGGTCACCGCTGCCCAGGCCAGCTACATCACCCGCACCCTCGACAAGCCGGTGCCCGGCGGCGTCGCGGTGGTCGACCTTGGCCCTTCGGCCAGCGCCCCGAGCGCGCGCTTCGATGGCAAGCCGGTGCTGGTGGTCAAGGAGCAGGACACCTGGCTGGCCATCGTCGGCATCCCGCTGACGCAAAAGCCCGGCAACGCCGTGCTCACCCAGGGCGGCCGCACCCTGCCCTTCACCGTCGGCAGCAAGAAGTACCCCGAACAGCACATCACCCTGAAGAACAAGCGCCAGGTCAACCCCGAGCCCGACGACCTCAAGCGCATCGACCGCGAACTGGCCGAGCAAGTAAAGGCCTACCGCAGCTTCAGCCCCATGCTGCCGAGCAACCTGATCCTCGACAAGCCGGTCAATGGCCCGCTGTCGAGCAAGTTCGGCGTGCGCCGTTTCTTCAATGGCGAAGAGCGCAACCCCCACGCCGGGCTGGACTTCGCCGTGCCCGCCGGCACGCCGATCAAGACCCCGGCCAATGGCAAGGTGATCCTGGTGGGTGATTACTTCTTCAATGGCCGCACGGTGTTCGTCGACCATGGCCAAGGTTTCATCAGCATGTTCTGCCATATGTCGAAGATCGACGTGAAGCCAGGCCAGGTGCTGCGCCGTGGCGAGGTGGTCGGCCGGGTGGGCTCGACCGGACGCGCCACCGGGCCGCACATGCACTGGAACGTCAGCCTCAATGATGCGCGGGTGGATCCGGCGATTTTCATTGGTGCGTTCCAGCCCTGAAATCGGCATCCCCCATTCGCGGGTAAACCCGCTCCCACAGGCACAGTGACACCTGTGGGAGCGGGTTTACCCGCGAAGAGGCCAGCACTGCCACCCGCAGAGCCCATGTCTTGCGCCATCCAAAAATACTGCGCAACGACACAAACAAAACAAACAACAACCAGCCATAAAATCTCGCAAATCCTGTTTTTTTAAGCATTCCTCTCAATTTTTTCTGAAGCCTTGCCATCCCCCACCCCACTGGTTAGGGTTGAGCACATGAAAACCTTCAGCACCCTCATCCTTCTCCGACAACATCGCAGCCTCTGCCTGGTCAGTGCACGACTACCAGGGTGAATCGCGTCGCCTCGCCTTTTCATCTCGTTATCGTTTGGCAGGCCCGATTTCGGCCGCACATAAAAGGATTGCTTCCATGACCATGCTCAAAGACCCTTCGAAGAAATACCGCGCCTTCCCGACCATCGACCTGCCCGACCGCACCTGGCCGTCGAAAACCATCACCCAGGCGCCGATCTGGTGCAGCTCCGACCTGCGTGATGGCAACCAGTCGCTGATCGAGCCGATGGATTCGGAGAAGAAGCTGCGTTTCTGGAAGACCCTGGTGCAGGTCGGCGTAAAGGAAATCGAAGCCTCGTTCCCGTCCGCGTCGCAAACCGACTTCGACTTCGTGCGCACCCTGATCGAAGACGGCCACATCCCGGACGACACCACCATCCAGGTGCTCACTCAAGCCCGTGAAGATCTGATCGCCCGCACCTTCGAATCCCTGCGCGGCGCCAAGAAGGCCATCGTCCACCTGTACAACGCCACTTGCCCGTCGTTCCGCCGCATCGTCTTCAACCAGGACAAACAGGGCGTCAAGGACATCGCGGTCAACGCTGCCAAGCTGTTCGTCAAATACGCCGCCCAGCAGCCGGAAACCCACTGGACCTTCCAGTACTCGCCAGAGACCTTCAGCGCCACCGAGCTGGAATTCGCCAAAGAGGTGTGCGACGCGGTGATCGAGGTGTGGAACCCGACCCCTGAGCACAAGGTCATCCTCAACCTGCCGGCCACCGTCGAAGTCGCCACGCCGAACATCTACGCCGACCAGATCGAATGGTTCTGCCGCAATGTCAGCCGCCGCGACAGCGTGATCATCAGCCTGCACTGCCACAACGACCGTGGCACCGGCATCGCCGCCACCGAGTTGGGCCTGATGGCCGGCGCCGACCGTGCCGAAGGCTGCCTGTTCGGCAACGGCGAGCGCACCGGCAACGTCGACCTGGTGACCCTGGCGTTGAACCTCTACACCCAGGGCATCGACCCGCAGCTGGACTTCTCCGACATCGACGGCGTGCGCAAGGTCGTCGAAGAGTGCAACCAGTTGCCGGTGCACCCACGCCACCCGTACGTCGGCGACCTGGTCCACACCGCCTTCTCCGGCTCGCACCAGGATGCCATCCGCAAAGGCTTCGCCAAGCAGCAGGAAGGCGAATTGTGGGAAGTGCCGTACCTGCCGATCGACCCTGCCGACATCGGCCGCAGCTACGAGGCGGTGATCCGCGTCAACAGCCAGTCGGGCAAGGGCGGCATCACCTACCTGCTCGAGCAGGAATACGGTATCAGCCTGCCGCGCCGCATGCAGATCGAGTTCAGCCAGGTGGTGCAGGGCGAAACCGACCGTCTCGGCCTGGAAATGACCGCCAAGCAGATTTACACCCTGCTGCAAAAGGAATACCTGCAAGCCAATGCGCCGTACGCGCTGGTCAGCCACCGCCTGCAGGAAGAGAACGGCAGCAGCCACGTGCAAGTGGAAGTCTCCGGTGAAGGCGAGACCACCCTGCACTGGCACGGTAAAGGCAACGGCGCCCTGGAAGCCCTGGTGGCCGGCCTGCCGGTAGCCGTGGAGATCATGGACTACAACGAGCACGCCATCGGCGCCGGCACCAACGCCAAAGCCGCAGCCTACATCGAGCTGCGCGTTGCCGGCGGTCGCCCGGTGCACGGCGTGGGCATCGACGAGAACATCACCACCGCAAGCTTCAAGGCACTGTTCAGCGCGCTGAACCGCTCCCTGAGCCAGCAGGAAGCCAAGGCGGCGTAAACCCACCCTGCTCGCCTGCAAACCCGCATCCTCGGATGCGGGTTTTTTTATGCCCGAAATATCCAGCAAGGTGCGTCAGACAACGCCATCATTTCGCCTGCAATCATGGTTATACTGCCGAACTTCCACCGCTTCGATCACGGATGACGGCCAGTGGACTCATCCGTTCACGTATCGATACAGACACTCGGACACGGATGCTTCGCCCCATGACCCCTGGCTCCCTCGCAGCGCTCGCCGAAGACAACAGCCGCGACTACCTGCGCCGGCTTACTCGCGAACAGCGCAACTGCGCGCAATTGCACCAGCAGCACCTGCACCTGCAGGCCCGCATCCTCTGTGAGCTCTATGACATCGCCGACGGCGCCTTCGAGGCTGCGCAGATTCGCCAGATCCTCGAACAGCGCCAAGCCCGCGAAGACGATGGTTTCACCCGCCTGGAGCAGGCCAACGCCAGCCTGGACAGCCAACTGGCCCTGTTCCGTCAGGCCCAGGAGCGGCTCGTCGCCAGTCACAGCCGCGCACTCGCCGAACAGCGCCAGCACCCTGCGCTGCGCCAAAGCCAGCAGCAACTGCAGCAGGCCCGCCAACAGCGCGAGCACATCGCCGCCGACCATCAGCCACTGGTGGATGAATGCACCGGCAAACTGGCGGCCTACAGCCAGCACCGGATCTACACCTACCTGCGCTTGCGCCAATACGGCACGCAACACTACCGACGCAATGTACTGTCACGGCGCATGGACGACTGGCTCGCCCGGCAGTGCAACTTCGTCAGCAACCGGCAGAACGAACAGCTGTTGCTCGCCATGCTGGAACAGGGCGCCACCCGCCTGGCCACCTGTGATCAGCAAATTGCCGAGCTCGAACGGCAACTGAGCGCACTGCTGCGCAGTAGCCTGCCTGCCGCTGACCTGGGCCCGCTCAGCCAAGAGACTGAAACCCTGGCACGCCAGGTGATCGCCGCCCAGCAGCACCTCAAGCGGGTGCGCCAGGACATCGACCTGCTCGAACAATGCGCCGACGGCGACAGCCAGGATGCCCTGCGCTGGCTCAGGTACGAACTCAAGACCGACAGCCTCAACCAGGCGCTCGCCCAGTGGGCCGCCATTGGCTCCCCGCAGGCCACCCGCTTCCAGCAGGAGCTCCACGAGCTGCGCCGGCGCCTGGACAGCGCCAGCCAGCGCGTCGGCCAGGCCAGGGAAGTGTACGAACAGGCATGCACCTTCGAGTCCGCGCTGGGCAGGCGCCTGCGTGGCGACGCCGGCTGCGCCAGCGACTGCAACTGCAACTGCCACACCCAGCCCAGCCTGGACGACTGCCCCTGCCAGCTGCGCTACCCCTTGGCCGACCAGTACCGCGACGACACCAACTACCGGCAACTGATCGTCGAGTACATGAACAGGGCCCAGACGCTCAATACCGTGCTCGGCACCATCAGCGCCCTGCGCCTGCTCCCCGGTAGCCCGAACGCCACCCTTTCCGACCGCCCCCTCATGCAAGGACAACCATGAGCCAATACCTGGAACGCGCCCTCGACGGCCTGCGCAAACTCGGCATCACTTTCGGCCAGCCGGCACAGCAAGCGCCGGTGATGGTCCTGCTGGACAAGGTCGCCCATTACGACAACCAGCGGGTCACCGGAATCGCTGCCGTGCTGCAACAGGCCACGGTGTTCAACCAGACCGTGCGCGAGCAGATCGCCGGCATGGACATCTCGCACCGCTACATGGACATCACCGACAGCTTCACTTCGATTCGCGAGGATGCCGCCGCCATGGCCTCGTGGATGGATGATGGCCGCCTGGACACCCTCGAACGCCTCAGCATGGCCTGGATGAACCTGCGCCGTGGCTCGATCCCGAGCCGTTTCGAGGACATCCGCAAGCACTACCTGGATGTGTGCAAGGCCGCCAGCGACCAGATCACCCGCGAGGGCCTGATCCTCGAGTCGTACATGGACTTCCGCCTGGCCATGAAGACCGCCGAAGTGGACGCCCAGCAGGTGCTGGCCATCGCCGGCCAGTCGCTGCAGGAATGCACCACTGCCCTGGACACCGCCAACGCCACGGTGGCCGCGGCCGCCAACCAGGAGCCGGCCCAACGCGCGGCGCTGGAGCTGCAACGCGACGAAGCGGTGCGCGCCCTGCAGAACGAAGACAAGCGCTACCAGATCGTCAAGGACATCGCCGACGACCTGCGGGTCGGCTACAACACCGCCGAGCTGGTGTTCGCCCGCATCAGCCAGGTGCACGTGGTCAAGGAGCGCCAGTACCAGCGCATGGTCTCGTTCTTCTCCACCAACGAAGTGGTGCTGACCAGCCTGGCCGTGTCGTTCACCGCCAACCAGGGCATGGCCGAGGCCACCCACACCCTCAACGCCACCACCGACGGCATCAGCAAGGGCCTCGAAGCGCTGGGCGAAATCGGTAACCAGCAGCTCGGCGCCGCGGTCAAGGCCAGCTATGGCTCGACCATCCGCGTCGACTCGGTGCGCGCCCTGGCCCAGGCCACCCTGGACTTCCAGAACGACATGCAGGGCCTGACCGAAACCTACCGCGCCGAATCGAGCAAGGCCGCGCTGGAAATCTCCACCGCCGTCGAAGACGCCAAGCGCGCCTTCGCCGCCTTGCTGACCAAGGCCGCGCAATGAGCAACGGCTCGCTCAGCGAACAGATGGGGGCCATGGCCCTCGTCGACGATCTGCGCCAACAGCAGCGCCAGGTGCAGGAGCACCTGGCCCTGCCGCGGCGCCGCGCGGAAGTCGCCGAACGCATTCGTGGCTATTACCAGCGCCAGGGCATCGCCTGCGACGACAAACTGATCGAGCAGGGCGTGCGCGAATTCTTCGCCCGCCGCCTGGTGTTCGAGGCACCCACGCTGGCCTGGCCCCGCCGGCTGCTGGCCGGCGTGCTCCTGCGCCGCAGCCTGCTAGCCTGGGTGCTGATGTGGATCGCGCTGCTGGGCGGCGCCCTGCTGGCGGTGAACCTGCTCCACCCCTCCCCGCCCAGCCAACCGGCCACAGTCACCCAAGCTGCCGGCACCGGCATGGGGATGGCGGCGCCAACCTGGACGCCGGCCGACACCAGCCAGCACATCATCTCCGCCAGCTCCTGATGGGCCACCAATGACCGTCTCACTTTCCGAACAGATGGGGGCCATGGCCCTGGTCGACGAACTGCGTCACCGGGACATGGAACTGCAGGACCACCTTGACCTGCCTCGGCGCCGCGCCGAGGTGGCAGAGCGGATCCGCGCTTACTACCAGAACAACGGCATCCACTACGAGGACGCCCAGGTCGAGGAAGGCGTGCGCGCGTTCTTCTCGCGCCGACTGATGTTCGAGGCCCCAACCTTGAACTTCGCGCAACGCCTGCTGGCGCGCCTGGCCATGGCCCACCGCAAGCTGATGATCTGGACAGCATGCGGCGTAATGACATGTGCCCTTGGCCTGGGCATCACCCACCTGGTAGACACGACCCTGAACACGAGGGCGGGCCAAAGCGCCGACCGCTTGACCAGGATCATCGAGCAGTTGAACGACGACATTGCCGTGCAACGACAACGGCTGGAACAGGTGAAAGCGCGCCTGGAGCAACAACCGCAACCCGTGGTGGCCGCGCTGGTTGCGAAAATCGCCCCCCTGCTGCCCAGTACCAACCTGTCTTTGACCCTCGATCGCCCAGACCCGATCACCCGCGAAAACCGCGCCCAGCTCCAGACCCGCATCCAGATGGAACAGCTGAAGCTATCGACACCGCGCAAGCAACTGGAAAGCGCCAGAAAAAGGCTCAATCGCGTGGATCATGTCTACGCCAGCCTCGATCTCCAACGCCATCTGCTGGATCGCCTGAAGGCAATGCCATTGCCGGCCGCCGAGCGCCTGGATATGACGAACTGGGCCGAGTCGGTCGGGAAGGACATTGCCAGGCTACGTTTGAAAAAGGCGGACGCCACACTTGCAGCGTTGAAGGACTACCTGGACTTCGCCACCGAGCCCCTGACGATCGAACTGATCGACCGCCCCGGTATCAAGTCCGGCGTGGAGCGCTGCTATGAAGAGTCCGGGTGCAGCGAGGACAGCCTGCGCGGCAAGAGCTGGTATTTGATCGTCGAGCCGCTGGACAGCACCGGCAAGCCAGCCTTCGCCCCGGTGACCAGCGTGGAGGACGGCACCACTCGGTGGGCCAACCGCTTCGGCGTGCGCGTCAGCTACGAGGAATACCTCAGGGTCCGCCAGGACAAACTCGACGATGGCCACATCAGCCAGCGCTTGATCGGTGAAAAACCGGCCAATAGCCTGACCCTGCGTTTCAACCAGCGCACCAGCCCAACTCCCGACATGATCCTGGAATGGTGACGCCATGACCCCGACGGCCCTCAGCAATGCGCTCGAAAGCAATACGCGCCAGGCCGAACAACAGCTGCGCGAGGCCGAACGGGCGCTGTATGCCGAGTCCGAGCAGCAAACCCGCCTCGAACACCTGATCAGCTCGAAACTGGCCGATATTGCCAGCCTGCAGCTCAGGATCAACCCGATGCGGGACCTGCAGACCCGGCAGTTGTTCGAACAACGCGAGCGAACCCATGCCGCGCTCACCCAGGAGCTCGAAGACGTCGAAGGGCTCATCGCCCGCAGGCTGGAAGCTCTGCAGGCGGTACGTAGCAACCTTGATCGCCTGGACAGCCAGTCGCAGGACCTGCTCGAACAGGATCCGGCCGTGCGCCAGCTGAGCGAGCAACTGGACGCAGCCCTCCAGGCCGAACAGCAAGCCCATGCCAGCTACGATGAAATCCGCGACGAGTGCGCCAGCAAGCTGCAAGGCTACAACAGCAACCCGCTGTACCGTTTCCTGAAGGCCAACCACTACGGCACCGAGCAGTACCGCCCCCGCCTGTTCCAGCGCGCGTTCGACAACTACCTGGCACGCAGGGTCGGCTTTCGCGTCAATTACGCCAACGAGCAGATCCTGCTGACCATGCAGGCGCGCAACGAGACGCTGCGCCAGGCCCTCGGCGAAGCCCGCGAGCAACTGCAGGCACAGCACCAGCAGCAACTGGACAAGGCCCGCGAGACCTTCGGCATGCCAGCGTTGCGGGTCGAGGAGCAAGGCCTGAGCACGCTGGTGAGCGAGGGCAAGGCCCAGGCCCGCTCACTGCAGGCCCAACTGGCCGACTTCGCCCAGAAGCGCGATCCGTATCTGCAACAGATTCTCCAGGACATCGCCGACCAGCTCCAGGCACGGCCATTGGCCGAACTGATCGTCGAAGCGGCGAAGACCCCCAGCCCCCATGACGATGTCCTGGTGAATGACCTGCAACTGCTGCATGCCCGCCTGCGGGAAATCCAGCAACGTCTGCACGGCCTGCAGGACCAAGCACTGGGCAAGCGTCGCCTTTACGACCGCGCCAAGGCTCTGGAATACGCACTGCGCAACGATCATTTCAGCGATCCGCGCCACGAGTACCAGTTGAGCCCGCCGATCGAGCAAGTGCTTGCCGACTACATGAGCGGCCTGCTCGACCAGCAAGCGGTGGAAAAACGCCTCGATGATGGCCGGGAGTATGTTGCCCCAAGGCATCGCGGCAACAAACCGCACAGCACGGGCAGATCGTCCGGCGGTTCAAGCAGCGATGGCTTTCGTACCAGCGGCAGCTCCGGCGGCGGTGGCTTCTCGTCCAGTCGCAGCTCCGGCGGCGGCGGGTTCCGCACCACTGGCAGTTTCTGACAGGCAGAACATCGCGGGGCAAGCCCGCTCCCACGCATGCGACAGCGTGGGAGCGGCGGTGCGCCGATGCGACTTGCCCCGCGATTGGGCCCAGGCAAAAAAAAGGGGCGCCGACCAAGCGCCCCACAAGCCGTGTAGCACACAACGAAATCGGTCAGTCCAGCAGCGCCATCGCCTCGGCGCTGCACGCCTCGATACGGGCCCAGTCGCCGTTCTTGATCCAGCTGCTGTCGAGCATCCAGGTGCCGCCCACGCACATCACATTGGGCAGTGCCATGTAGTTGCGCACGTTGGCCGGGTTCACCCCGCCCGTGGGGCAGAAGCGGATGTCGCCGAACGGGCCGGCGAAGGCCTTGATCGCCGCCACGCCGCCGCTGATCTCGGCCGGGAACAGCTTGAAGCGCCGGTAACCCAGGGCGTAACCCATCATGATCTCGGACGGCGTGCTGATGCCGGGCAGCAGCGGGATGTCGCTGTCCACGCCGGCCTCGAGAATGTCCTGGGTAATGCCCGGGGTGACGACGAACTGCGCGCCTGCGGCCTGCACGGCGGCGAACATGCTGCGGTCGAGCACGGTACCGGCACCGACGCACAGCTCCGGGCGCTGCTCACGCAGCACCTGGATGGCCTTCAGGCCCAGCGCCGAGCGCAAGGTCACTTCCAGGGTGCGGATGCCACCGGCGGCCAAGGCGTCGGCCAGCGGCAGGATGTCTTGCTCGCGGGCGATGGTGATCACCGGCAGGATGCGCGCCTTGGCGCAGATCGCGTCGATGCGTTCGGCTTTCTCGGCCATCGAGAGCAAAGGCTGTGGGCGTTCGAGGGTGGTCATGACTGTGGATCCTTGGCTCATGGGCACCAGTAGATGCTCAGGGGGTCGTGAAGAAAAGCGCGAATCGGCATTTCGGTGAGGTCGTTGCCCGCCAGCGCGGCGCGCAGGGTAGCGAGTTTGCCGGCCCCTTGCACGGACAGCGCAGTGAAACCGGCGCTGGCCAGCAGCGCGCGGGTCATGCTCAGGCGCTGGTGCGGCACGCTGGGCGCCAGCATCGGCAGGCAGCGGCGCTCACCCACCTTGGCCAAGCCCTGGCGCAGGTTGGGGCTGGCCGGGAACAGCGAGGCGGTGTGGCCATCGTCGCCCATGCCCAGCACCAGTACATCGATCGGCGGCAAGTCGGCCAACACCTGGTCGGCCTGTTCGGCAGCGGCTTCCAGATTGGCGGCAGCCTGGTAGAGGCCGATGAAGCGTGCCTTGGCCGCCGCGCCCTTGAGCAAGTGACGGGCCAGCAAGCCTGCGTTGCTGTCGGCATGCTCCACCGGCACCCAACGCTCGTCGGCCAGGCTCACGGTCACCTTCGACCAGTCCAGCACTTGCGCAGCCAGTTGCTCGAGGAACGGCACCGGGCTGCGCCCGCCGGACAGCACCACACAGGCCTGGCCCTTGCTGGCGATAGCCTGGCGCAGGCGTTCGGCCACGTCATGGGCCAGGGTCGCCGCCAGGCTGTTCGAATCGGCCAGCGCATGCGCCTTCACGCTCGCCGGCAGTTGCAGTTCAGATATCGCCATACCAGGCCCTCCCATCACGTGTAATCAGTGCAATCGAGCTCATCGGCCCCCAGGAACCGGCCGCATAGGGCTTGGGGGCATCGCCGCTGGTCTTCCAGCCGGCGATCAACTGGTCGCACCATTTCCAGGCGTATTCGATCTCGTCCTTGCGCACGAACAGGTTCTGGTTGCCGCGCATCACTTCCAGCAGCAAGCGCTCGTAGGCATCAGGAATCCGCGCGCTGCGCCAGGTGTCGGAGAAATTCAGTTGCAGCGGGCCACTGCGCAGTTGCATGCCCTTGTCCAGACCCTGCTCCTTGGTCATCACCCGCAGCGAGATGCCTTCGTCCGGCTGCAGGCGGATGATCAGCTTGTTGCCGATCTGCAAGCGCTGTTCCGGGGCAAAGATGTAGTGCGGCGTCTCTTTGAAGTGGATGACGATCTGCGACAGCTTGCCGGGCATGCGCTTGCCGGTGCGCAGGTAGAACGGCACGCCCGACCAGCGCCAGTTGCGGATGTCGGCGCGCAGGGCGACGAAGGTTTCGGTGTCGCTCTGGGCGTTGGCGTTATCTTCTTCCAGGTAGCCCGGCACCGGCTTGCCGTCGCTGTAGCCGGCGATGTACTGGCCACGCACCACGCGAGTGCTCAGGCCCTCTCCGGTGATCGGCGCCAGGGCCTTGAGCACCTTGACCTTCTCGTCACGGATGCTGTCGGCGGAAAGGTCGCTGGGTGGATCCATGGCAATCAGGCAAAGCAGCTGCAACAGGTGGTTCTGGATCATGTCGCGCAGTTGGCCGGCCTTGTCGAAGTAGCCCCAGCGGCCTTCGATACCGACCTTTTCGGCGACGGTGATCTCCACGTGGGAGATGGAATTCTGGTTCCACTGGGTTTCGAACAGGCTGTTGGCAAAGCGCAGGGCGATCAGGTTCTGCACCGTCTCTTTGCCCAGGTAGTGGTCGATGCGATAGACGCGGTTTTCCGGGAAGTAGCGCGCCACGGCATCGTTGACCCGGCGCGACGACTCCAGGTCGTGGCCAATGGGCTTTTCCAGCACCACCCGGGTGCGTGGCGCCAGGCCGGCCTTGTCGAGGTTCTCGCAGATCGCCCCATAGACTGCGGCGGCTGTGGCGAAGTAGGCGATCAGTGGCAGCTCGCCTGGCGCTTGCTCGACCAAGGCCTGGTAATCCTCCGGCTGGACGAAGTCCACATGCAGGTAGTTCAGGCGTTCGAGGAAGCGGCCCAGGGCAACGGCGTCGATGTCCGCGTCGGGGACGTGGCGGCGCAGGTGCGCCTCGATGGTGCCCAGGTGCTCCTGCGCGGTGCCCGGCTCACGGGCCAGGGCCAGCAGCCGGGTGTCCGGGTGCAACAGGTTGGCACGGTCGAGCTGGTAGAGCGCGGGAAACAGCTTGCGCAATGCCAGGTCGCCCAAGGCGCCAAAGAGGGCAAATGTGCAAGGTTCGACACTGATCGCAGCCATGATGTTGGTTCTTTTATTAAAGTTGAGCTAGGAATACCGCTTTCAAAGCGGGTTTTCAAGGCCTAATGTAGTAAAAACCACAACATTCTCCACATCTATTACAACCCAGTGGTGTGACAATCTCACCGCCAGTAGGATACACAACACTGCAAAAAGCCTGCTGCCCCGCCAGCCGGCTGTCACCTAGAGCCGACCAAGGACACCCCATGGACCGCGTGCGTAACCTCCTGGAACAGATCCAGGGCCGCCTGGACGAGTTGAACAAGGCCGAACGCAAAGTCGCCGAAGTCATCCTGCTCAACCCGCAACAAGCCACCCGCTTCAGCATCGCCGCGCTGGCCCAGGCAGCCTCGGTCAGCGAACCGACCGTCAACCGCTTCTGCCGCTCGTTCGGCGTCAACGGCTACCCCGAGCTCAAACTGCAACTGGCGCAGAGCCTGGCCAGCGGCGCGGCCTACGTCAGCCGTGCGGTGGAAGCTGACGACGATCCTGCGGCCTACACCCAGAAAATCTTTGGCAGCGCCATCGCCTCGCTCGACAGCGCCTGCCAGCAACTCGACCCACAGCAGGTCAGCCGCGCCGTGGACATGATGATCCAGGCCCGGCAGATCCACTTCTTCGGCCTCGGCGCTTCCGCCCCGGTGGCCCTCGATGCGCAACACAAGTTCTTCCGCTTCAACCTTGCCGTGTCGGCCCATGCCGATGTGTTGATGCAGCGCATGCTGGCCTCGGTGGCTCACACCGGCGACCTGTTCGTGATCATCTCCTACACCGGGCGCACCCGCGAACTGGTCGAGGTGGCGCGCGTGGCGCGGGAAAACGGCGCCTCGGTGCTCGGCCTGACCGCCGCCGGCTCGCCATTGGCCCAGGCCTGCAGCCTGAGCCTGCACATCCCGTTGCCGGAAGACACCGACATCTATATGCCGATGACCTCGCGAATCATCCAGCTCACCGTGCTCGACGTGCTCGCCACCGGCATGACCCTGCGCCGCGGCGTGGACTTCCAGCCGCACCTGCGCAAGATCAAGGAAAGCCTCAACGCCAGCCGCTACCCGATCGAGGACGACGACCTCAGCTGAGGCGGTGCGCCTGCAGCCGCAGGTGCGCACGTTCACCCGGCCTCAGGCTCAGGCCCTCGTCGCTGCCGCTGGCCGCCTCGACGCAGACGAAACCCTGGCACTCGCGCCCGCTCACGCCCATCAGCGGGCGGTTGCCCGGGTGCCAGACCACGGTGTCGTCGCTGTCGCCGGTGTCGATGCACAGCTCGCGCTGCCAGGCCGGGTCCTGCAACTGCACCCTGGGCGTGCCGGGGTAGACCTTCTGGCAACCGCCCTTTAGTTTCAACGCGCCGTCTTCGCGGCAAGCCTGGCGGTTGAGGCGGTCGTAGCCTTCGATATCTTCAAGCCCAGACAGCGCTATCTTCGACACGTCACTGATCCGCCAGTAAGCCAGCAGCGCATGACTCAACTGGCAGGGTTCGCTGTCCTGGTGCTCGGTACTCAGGCTCAACTCCATGCTGGCGCCCAGGCGCGCATGCAGGTCGACCTGCCAGTCGCACAGGTCCAGGCGCCACTTCAAGGTCACGCCCTCCTCGTCCTCACGGCTGTCCACCAGCTTCCAGTCCAGCAGCCGTGCCCAGCCGTGGGCCGGCCACAGGTCCTCGCTTGGGTGGCGGCCATACCAGGGCCAGCACACCGGCACGCCACCGCGAATGGCGCCAACCTGCGGCCACTGTTCGGCGCACCACAGCCAGGGCTTTTCACCGGTGGGCTGGAAATGCAGCAACTGCCCGCCCTGGCGGCTGAACACCGCCTGGCAGCGAGGGTGGTCGATGATCAGCACATCGCGCTGCTGGTAACGCTCCCACTCGAAGGTCGGCCTCGGCCGTTGCGAGGTGAAGAAGCGATGTAGCGGATGTTCTGCCATGGTTCCAAGCTCTTTTGTTGTTCGAGATAGCGCTGTCTCAGCCCGTACCCGCTAACCACTGCAGACCAGTGGTTAGCGGAGGGCCGAAAATGGATGGCGTAAATTTACAACAATTCGTCTCAGAATGACGACTGAATCTTCAACCCTGCGACCAGCGCGTTGTCCACCTCGTCCACCGCACCCGGGCTCTTGATGTACTGCAGGTTCGGCCGCACGGTCAGCCAATTGGTGACGTGGAAGCCGTAGTAGAGCTCGGCGTTGTACTCGGTGCGCTGCAGCGGCACGAAGCCTGGATTGTCGTAATCGGTAATGCCGGACTGGGCGTTGAGCAGCTCGGCGCGTTTCTTCACGTCGTCGTTGACATGGATACGGGCCACGCCGAAGCCGATATCGTCCTTGGGCCGGGCGTCAAAGGCGCCTTTGTACACCAGGCCGACCTGCTGGTAGTTGTCGACCACGTTGGTGGCCTTGTCGTGCACGGTGAAGTTGGCGAACAGGCTCAGGCCACGGCTGGCATCACTGGCGTGGGCAGTCACCTGCTGCTGCGCCACCACCCACCAGCCATGCTTGCTGGAGTGCGACTTGAAGTCCTGCCCGGTCAATGCCTGCGGGTTGCCGTTGATGTCGTCATACACATCGTCGGCCTTGGCGGTGCTGTAGTAGTAGCCCAGGCGGTACTCGCCCGGCAGGCCGTTGACCTTGGGCGACCACACCGCTTCCACCGGCAGGATCGCGCCCTTGGTGCCGCTGCCGCTGAGCTTGAAGCCGTTGCCGGTCTCCAGGTTCGACGGGTTCTGCTCGTAGGCACCGACCTGGACGAAGAATTCCGGGGTGATGTTGTATTTCACCCGCAGGGCCCACTGGCTGACCGGCCAGTTGTACCAGATGCCCCCCACCCAGTTGCCCACCTGCGAGCCGCAGAACGCCAGGTTCTGGAAGTCGCAGGGGAAGCTGTTGAAGTCCTCGCCTTCGCCAAAGCGGCCGACTTTCACGTCCAGCGCACCGTCGAAGTACTTCTGCTTGACCCACATCTGCGTCAGCCGCCAGGTCTGGCCGCGCCCCCAGACTTCCTGCACCGAGCTGAACTGCCCGGCGCGTGGGTCGCTGATGCGGTCGTTGGACAGGTTGCGGCCGCTGCGTTCGGTGATCGCCAGTTTGAACTCGGCATCGTGCCAGCCGAAGATCTTCTCCAGGTCCAGGTGCGCGCCGAGGGCGAACTGGTCGCTGTAGCGCGCGGTCTTGTCGTCGTTGTAGCCACCGTGCAGGTTGCCGGCCACCTCGCCGACGTAGTCGAGGGTGAAGTCATAACCCTTTTCCAGCAGCTCGGTGCGGGTGCCACCCCAGTCGCCGGTCATCCATTTCGATTCCGACGAGAAAGCCTCGGCAGCCTGGGCCCCGCTGCTGCCAACCATGGCCAGCAGTGCCAGCGAGCCCAATGTCCTGATGCGATTGCGCTGTTCCATCCCTTTGCGTCCTCTTTTCTTGTTATTAACAGAACGGTTTAACGATGCTTACCTGTAGGAGCGGCCTTGTGTCGCGAAAGGGCTGCGTAGCGGCCCCAGGATCTGCGCATCCCACACAATTGCCGGGGCTGCTCTGCAGCCCGTTCGCGACACAAGGCCGCTCCTACAGGGGGACCGCCTAGCGGCCTTTGAAGCGAGTCACGTTGTCCTTCACGGCAGTAGCGGCCAAGTCCAGCCGCTCGCCGCTGGCGGCGTCGAACAGCAGCACCCGCGCCGGGTCGAACTGCAGGTTCAGGCTGTCGCCCACCCGGCACGCCACATCCGGCGCCAGGCGGCAGCAAACCTTGGTCTGGTTGAGGGTGACGAACACCAGCAGGTCCGGCCCGGTGGGCTCGGTCACCTGCACTTCGGCGCGGATACCCGGCAGGCCGTTGCCTTGCGCGTCCCCCAGCGAAATCTGCTCCGGGCGCACACCCAGGATGACCTCGCGCCCATCCAGCACATCGGCCTCCACCCCCAGCGGCAGTTCGCAGCGCGCCTGGCCGCTGTCGAGCAGCGCCAGCACCCGGCCGTCCTGGCGGGTCAGGCGCACCGGGATGAAGTTCATCGGCGGCGAACCAATGAAGCTGGCGACGAACAGGTTGGCCGGATCGTTGTAGATCTGCTGCGGCGTGCCGAACTGCTGGATCAGGCCGTCCTTCATCACCGCCACCTTGTCGCCCAGGGTCATGGCCTCGATCTGGTCGTGGGTGACGTACACCGTGGTGGTCTTCAGGCGCTGATGCATCAGCTTGATCTCGGTACGCATCTCTACCCGCAGTTTCGCGTCGAGGTTCGACAGCGGCTCGTCGAACAGGTAGATCTTCGGCCGCCGTGCCAGCGCCCGGCCCATGGCCACGCGCTGCTGCTGGCCGCCGGAGAGCTGGCCTGGCTTGCGGCCGAGCAGGTGCTCGATCTGCAGCAGCTTGGCGACCCGCGCCACCTCCTCGTCGATGGCCGCCTGGGGCAGCTTGCGGATCTTCAGGCCGAACGCGATGTTGTCGCGCACGTTCATGGTCGGGTACAGCGCGTAGGACTGGAACACCATGGCGATGTCGCGATCCTTGGGGCTCATGCCGCTGACGTCTTCATCGTCGATCAGGATCGCCCCGCCACTGATGTTCTCAAGGCCCGCGATGCAGTTCATCAAGGTGGACTTGCCGCAGCCCGAGGGGCCGACCAGGATCAGGAACTCGCCGTCCTTGATCGCCAGCTGGATGTCCTTGAGCGTGTCCGGCAAACCGGCGCCGTAGGTCTTGTTCACGTTGCAAAGTTCAAGCGTTGCCATGACTTACCCCTTTACCGCGCCGGCGGTCAGCCCGCGCACGAAATACTTGCCCGCAATCACGTAGACCAGCAGTGTCGGCAGCCCGGCGATCATCGCCGCGGCCATGTCGACGTTGTATTCCTTGGCCCCGGTGCTGGTGTTGACCAGGTTGTTGAGGGCCACGGTGATCGGCTGCGAGTCGCCACTGGAGAACACCACCCCGAACAGGAAGTCGTTCCAGATCTGGGTGAACTGCCAGATCAGGCAGACCATGATGATCGGTGTCGACATCGGCAGGATGATCCGCCCGAAGATGGTGAAGAACCCGGCGCCATCCAGGCGCGCAGCCTTGACCAGGGCATCGGGGATGCTCACGTAGTAGTTGCGAAAGAACAGCGTGGTGAAGGCCAGCCCGTACACCACATGCACCAGCACCAGACCGCTGGTGGTGCTGGCCAGGCCGAGCTTGCCGAGGGTGAACGAAGCCGGCAGCAGCACGGTCTGAAACGGCAGGAAGCAGCCGAACAGCAGCAAGCCGAAGAACAGCTGCGAGCCACGGAAGCGCCACATCGACAGCACGTAGCCGTTGAGCGCGCCGATGGTGGTGGAGATCAGCACCGCCGGCACGGTGATCAGCACCGAGTTGACGAAGTAACCGTTGACCGTGGCCCAGGCCTTGGCCCAGCCGATGCCGGTGAACACCGTCGGCCAGCTCAGCAGGTTGCCGGTGCTGATGTCTTCAGGGGTCTTGAAGCTGGTCAACAGCATCACCACCAGCGGCACCAGGTACAGCAGCACGGCAAGCAGCAGCACGGCGTGGATGGCGAGGCGGCTGAAGCTCAATGCGGGTTTGTCGAGGCGGCTACTCATGGCGTTTACCCCGCAGCTCCGAGTACAGGTAGGGGACGATGATCGCCAGGATGGCGCCGAGCATCAGGATCGCACTGGCCGAGCCCATGCCCATCTGCCCGCGGCTGAAGGTGAAGGCGTACATGAACATCGCCGGCAGGTCGGAGGAGTAGCCGGGACCGCCGGCGGTCATGGCCGCGACCAGGTCGAAGCTCTTGATGGCGATGTGCGCCAGGATCATCAGTGAACTGAAGAACACCGGGCGCAGGCTGGGCAGCACCACCGTCCAGTAGATGCGCGGCAGGCTGGCGCCATCCAGTTGCGCGGCGCGGATGATCGACTGGTCGACCCCGCGCAGGCCGGCGAGGAACATCGCCATGATGAAGCCCGAGGCCTGCCACACCGCGGCGATCACCAGGCAGTAGACCACCCGGTCCGGGTCGATCAGCCAGTCCAGGCGAAAACCCTCCCAGCCCCAGTCGCGCAGCAGCTTGTCCAGGCCCATCCCGGGGTTGAGCAGCCACTTCCAGGCGGTGCCGGTGACGATCATCGACAGCGCCATGGGGTAGAGGTAGATCGTGCGGATAAAGCCCTCACGGCGAATGCGCTGGTCCAGCAGCACGGCAAGGAACACGCCGATGACCAGGGTGATGGCGATGAACAGGCCGCCGAACAGCAGCAGGTTCTTGCTCGCCACCCACCAGCGGTCGTTGTCGAACAGCCGTGCGTATTGCGCAAGCCCGGCCCATTTGTAGGTGGGCAGGAAGGTCGAGGTGGTGAACGAGAGGACGAAGGTCCACAGGATGTAGCCGTAGAACCCCACCAGGATGATGAACATGCTCGGCGCCAGTACCAGTTTTGGCAGCCAGCGCTGGAGCGCGTCCAGGGGTGAGGCCCGCAGGCGGGCGGTTGCTGTAGTCATGATCTGGATTCTCGATGTGCCGCATCGCGGGGCAAGCCCGCTCCCACGCAGGCAGCGCGCATCCGTGGGAGCGGGCTTGCCCCGCGATCTGGTTACTTGGCCGAGTTGATAGCAGCCGCCAGTTTCTTCGCCGCATCGGCCGGGTCGGCCTTGGGGTCGTTGATGTAGTTGGTCACCACATCGAAGAACGCCCCCTGCACGGCCAGCGTGGTGGCCATGTTGTGCGCCATGCTCGGCTGCAGGCCGCCGCTCTTGGCGTCGGCCAGGAAGTCCTTGGCGGAGGTCTGGGCGCAGGCGTCGAAGCCGTACTTGCCCATGTCGGCGAGCATGTCGTTACGCACCGGGATCGAGCCCTTGTTGCTGCTGAACACCTTCTGGAAGTCCTCGCCCAGCACCTTGCGGGCAATGTCCTGCTGGCCCGCCGCGGTGCCGGCATCCTTCTGCTTGAACACCACCAGCGAATCGATGTTGTAGAGGAAGGCCTTGTCGGTGCCGGGGAACGCTACGCACTGGTAGTCCTTGCCGGCGGTTTTCTTGGCCAGGGTCCACTCGCTCTTGGCCCAGTCACCCATGATCTGCATGCCGGCCTTGCCGTTGATCACCTTGGCGGCTTCCAGGTTCCAGTCCTGGCCCTTGCCGTCGGGGTCCATGTAGGTGGCGACCTTCTTCAGTTCGGTCAGCGCCTTGACCATCTCGGGGCCGGTCAGGGCTTTTTCATCGAGGTCGACCAGGGCCTTCTTGTAACCCTCCACGCCCATCACCGAGAGCACCACGCTCTCGAACACGGTGCTGTCCTGCCATGGCTGGCCACCGTGGGCAAGCGGGATGAAACCGGCGGCCTTGAGCTTGTCGCCTGCCGCGTAGAATTCATCGAGGGTAGTCGGGGCCTTGTCGATCCCGGCCTTCTTGAACACCTCGGGGTTGATCCACAGCCAGTTGATGCGGTGGATGTTCACCGGCACGGCCACGTAGTCACCGTCGTACTTCACGGTGTCGGCGACTTTCTTGTCGAGCAGGCTGTCCCACTTCTCTTGCTTGGCAACGTCCTTCAACACATCGGCATCGAGCAATCCGGTGGACGCCCAGTCCTGGATATCCGGCCCCTTGATCTGCGCCACGCCGGGCGGGTTGCCGGCCACTGCGCGGCTCTTGAGCACGGTCATGGCAGTGGCACCGCCGCCGCCGGCAACCGCGCCATCCTTCCAGATGAAACCGTCTTTTTCGACCTGGGCCTTGAGCACATCCACGGCGGCTTTTTCACCGCCGGAAGTCCACCAATGGACCACCTCCACGCTGCCTTTGGTATCGGCGGCATGGGCACTGAGGGCGTACAGGGAAGCGAACGAGATCGCGGCGGCGAGACGAAGCGTCGAATGCATGGGGAATACCTTTCTTGTTGTTATGCGTGGCAAGACTGTCGCTTGCTTTGCAGTGAGTGTAAGGACCTCGCGCCCGGCGCCAGGTAACGAACGGATGCGCGAATGTCAGCGTTTGGTTACAAAGCCAGCGCAATGGCCAGGCTCGGCGCCAGCGGCAGGCGCGGCAGCAACAGGGCCTGCAGTGCGTGATAGAGATCGGGCTTGCCGCCCCAGATGCGCGCGCTGGGCTGGTTGCTCGGGTCCAGTTCGTGGTGCCAGCTGCCGTGTACGCGGTCGATGAAATGCGTGGCAATGAAGTCCCAGAAGCAGCGGTACCACTGCTCGTAGTGCGGCTCGCCAGTGCGCCGCAGCAGGGCGGCAGCGGTGGCGGCGGCCTCGGCATGCACCCAGTGCAAGCGCTCGCGCACCAGCGGGCGGTCACGCCAGTCCAGGGTGTAGACCAGGCCCGGGGCACCGTCGGCGTGCCAGGCGTTGCGGCAAGCGCTGCCGAACAGGCCTTTGGCGGTGTTCAGCAGCGCCTTCGGCACCGGCAGGTCGGCACGCAGCCGGGCTGCTTCCAGGTGCAACAGCAGGCGCGCCCACTCGAAGGCATGCCCGGGGGTGGTGCCATAAGGGCGAAAACCATCGGCGGGATTGTCGCGGTTGTAGTCCGGCAGCGCTTGCCAGCCTGGGTCGAAATGCTCGGTGACGCGAAACCCGTCGCTGGCGGCCTGGCCGAGGATCAGCCGCTCGACGATGCGCAGGGCGCGATCCAGCCACAAGGCGTCGCCGGTCACATCCGCCAGCGCCAGGAATGCCTCGACACCATGCATGTTGCTGTTGGCGCCGCGGTAGGCCTCGGCCTGTTGCCAGTCGCGGCTGAAGGTCTCACGCAGGGCGCCCTGCGCTTCGCACCAGAAGCGGGTTTCGATCACCTCGATCGCTTGCTCCAGCAACGCGGGTGCAGCGGCGACACCCGCCACCACCGCCGAACTGGCGGCCAGGGCGACGAATGCGTGCAGGTACGCGGCCTTGTCGCTGCCGGCCTGACCTTCAGGATGGGTGAACCAGCCACCGTACTCGGCATCACGCAGCGGACCTTGCAGGGCAGCGACGCCATGCTCGACCAGGTGCAGGCAGCCCGGCACGCCCTGCAGATGGGCCAGGGCAAAGCTGTGGGTCATGCGGGCGGTGTTCAGGGTCTCGGCGAGGGCGCCGCGCGGCAGGCGGCCATCGTCATCCAGGTTGCCGAAGCCCTGGGGCAGGCGTGCGGCCTTGGCGAAATCGAGCAAGCGCAAGGCCTCGGTGGTGAGCCAGGCGTGGTGTACGGGGGAATCGAGCCAGCTACGGGTCATTGGCGTCTTCCTTGTTGTTGTCAGCCGATTCTAGCCAGCCGTCCTGGGTGGCATGTCACGAAGGCCCGCCGGTTTGTCACCATACCGTGACAGTGGCGAAGTCATCGCGGGGGGGACCCCCCCCCCCCACCGTTTAAACCCAGGGGGGGGGGGTGGCCCCGCTTGGGGGAAAAAAAGCACAACGGGGCAA